>QGUH01000524.1 GCA_003242355.1 Pseudomonadota bacterium | reverse complement strand
GTTTCGCCCCCCCGGGGGCGGGGGGGGTGCCCGGGGCGTGGGAGGAGCGGCGCCGACGCGGCAAGCGGGCCGGGCTCGCCAACGTAGCCCCACCCCAACGCCCCAGGTTCGATCTCGTGCTCGTGCAGCTCCCGCCGCTTCCTCGCCCTCCCGCCGTGGGTCCTGCCGCACGCCTGCAGGCGCGGGCGCGCGCGCGGGCCGAGCGTCTCGCGCGTGGCACCAACGACTTCGCCGACCTCGTGCTCGACACGGTGGGCATCACCGCTCGCGTGCTCGCGCGTCGCGAGCGGCTTCGCTGGGCCTCGATCGTGGATCAAGCCGTGCACCTCGGGGTGAACGCCTTTCCGGTGGTCGCGGTGCTCAGTTTTCTCACCGGCCTCATCCTGGCGTTTCAGTCCGCGTACCAGCTCCGGCGCTTCGGCGTCGAGATCTACATGGCGGACATCGTTTCGCTCGGCATGGTCCGCGAGTTCAGCCCGATCATGACCGCGATCATCCTCGCCGGCCGCAGTGGTGCCGCGATGACCGCGGAGATTGGCACGATGGCGGTGCGCGAAGAGCTGAGCGCCCTGCAGACGACGGGCATCGACCCGAATGCCTACCTCGTGTTTCCTCGCATCTTCGCGGTGACTCTCGCGCAGCCCGCGCTCACGGTGCTGTCGATGGCGATCGGGATCGGCGCCGGCCTGCTCACGGCGTTCTTCTTCGGTCTGCCCGTGCCGGGGGTCTATGCTGCCATGCAAGAGACGCTCACCAGCAGCGATTTCGTGCTGGGCATTTCCAAGAGCGTGCTGTTCGCTTGGGTGATCGGTTTCACGGGTTGTTTCATGGGCCAGCGGACGCGCGGCGGAGCGCGAGCCGTCGGCCGAAACACTACCGTCTCCGTGGTGGCGGCGATTCTGCTCATCGTGCTGGTGGACAGCCTCGTCACCACCACGTGGACAACGGCGGGTCATGGCGACGTCTGATCAAGTCTGCAGCTGTTCTGGGCTCTCCGCCGGCTACGGCGAGGAGCCGGTGCTCCGTGACGTCACGCTTTCCGTGCGCCGCGGCGAGATCGTGACCATTTTGGGCGGCTCGGGATCCGGCAAGTCGACCTTGTTGCGCACGCTGGCCGGGTTGCTCGAGCCGCTCGCGGGCTCGGTCCGCCTCCTCGGGCAGGACCCGTACGCGCTCGATCGCGAGCGGCGGCGAGATCTCAACCGGCGGGTCGGCGTGCTCTACCAGAGCGACGCTTTGTTCGGCTCGATGTCGGTGTTCGACAACGTGGCGCTCCCCCTGCAAGAGCTCACCAATTTGCCGCGATCCGTGATCGAACGGCTCGTGCGGGCCCGGCTCGCGCTCGTCGACGTGCTCTCCGTCGAACGGAGCTTTCCGGATCGAATCTCCGGAGGCCAGAGCAAGCGCGCCGCGCTCGCACGCGCCACGATCCTCGACCCATGGGTTCTGCTTTGCGACGAGCCCACGTCGGCGCTCGATCCCGTCGCGGCCGCGCAGGTGGATCGGCTGCTGCTCCGCCTGCGCGCGGCGCTGGGCATGGCAATCGTCGCGGTGACCCACGACGTCGAGAGCGTGCGGACCATCGCCGACCGCGCCGTGGTGGTCGGGGACGGCCGCGTCCGCGCGATCGCGACGGTGCCCGAGCTCGAGCTCTCCGCCGACCCGGAGATCCGCGCGTTCTTCGGCCGCGGGCGTTCACGCTCGCCGACCTTCGGAGAGGGAACATGGCAACACGAGGCCAGGCACTCAAGCTCGGCATCTTCCTGATCGGCTCCCTCGTCGCGCTCGCGCTCTTGCTCGGCGCCTTCGCGGGGTTCGAGGACTTTTGGAGGCGCACCGAGCGCTACTACGTGCTCGTTCCGGGCAGCGTGGAAGGCCTGGAAGTCGGGTCCACGGTGAAGATCCGGGGGGTGCGCGTCGGCCGAGTCGGCGCGCTCGAGCTTCACCCCGGTGGGTTCGCCGGCGTGCGCGTGGCGCTCGACGTGCCGCAGGACACGCGGATTCCGCGAGACGCCAAGGCCTTCCTGCGATTCCAGGGGCTCACGGGCCTCAAGCTCGTGGACATCGACGAGGGCTCTCCGGAGGCCGGACCGCTGCCGCCGGGAGGCTACATCGAATACGGCGAGACGCCGATCGACGCGCTGACCGCACGGGCGGGCGACATCGTCGAGCAGGTGACACACCTGCTCGCGAGCACCGACGCTTTGATGACGCGTCTCGCGGCTACGGCCGAGGAGCTCGAGCTCGAGCGCTTGAACACGATCCTCCGGCGCGCCGACGGCGCCCTCGATCATCTCGAGCAGGCCAGCGAGCAGCTCGCGCTCACGCTGCGCGAAACCCGCGCGCCGCTGCGCGAAACGGTGGCGCGGACGGACGAAGCCCTGGTGCGCGCCGCCGAGGTGCTCGAGAACGTGAACGAAACCGTCGAGAACCTCGGCGAAGCGTCGAACGATGTGCGCGCGCTGATCCAGGGCTCGGATCAGGAGCTCCGCACCACCGTGTACAACTTGAGGGAAGCGAGCCAGAGCTTCAAGGAGCTCGGCCGAGAGCTCCGACTCAACCCGTCGCGGCTCCTCTTCTCGCGCCCGCCGCGCGAGCGGGAGCTTCCATGAGTCTTCGGGATCGCGTGCTCGCGTGCGCGCTCTTCGTGGCTTCCTGCGGCGGCCCGGTTCCGGACATTCACTACTACGAGCTCGTCGTGCTGCAGCCTGCGCGGCCGCCGGCGTCGGACCCGCGCCTGGTCCTCGTCATCCAGCCGCTCGAGGTGGACGCGGCGTACGAGAGCGAGCGGATGGTCTACCGGGTGAGCCCGTATCGAATCGACTACTACCACTACCACCGCTGGAGCGCGGCGCCGGCCCTCACCGTCGCGGATCACCTGCGCAAAGCGTACGCGCGTACCGGCAAGTTTCGGCGCGTCGTGCTCGAGCCGGCGTCTCGGGCCGAGCTCGTGCTCGGGGGGCGCTTGCTCGCGCTCGAAGAGGTCGACGTCAGTGAGGAGAGCTGGTACGGCAAGGTCGAGATCGAGCTCGTGCTCGAGGCGCGCGAGACGGGGGAGATCGTATGGAGCCGTACGTTCTCCGAGCGCGAGCGCATGGACCGGCGCAGCCCCGAAGGCCTCGCGCGCGCCCTCAGCGTGGCGCTCGATCGTATCGTCGCGGCGAGCGCCGGCCCGATTGCCGATGCGCTCGTCGCCCGGGTGCCCGACGAGAGGCCGCCCGGGCCGCGCGCCAGGCGCTGATCGACGCAACCCTGGGGCGGGCCGTGCTGCATTCGGAAGGATCGACGCCGAACGGGACGCCGAGAAATCCGGCGGACCTCGCAGAAATCCTGAGCGCTCTGGAAGAGGAGCAAATCGAGGAGCGCTGGGAAGAGCTCCATGCGGACGAGCGCGCGAGCGTCTTCGAACACCTCGATCACGACGCGCGCGCACGTCTCGCCCGCAGGCTCTCCAAGGAGAGCCTCGCCGCGCTACTCGAGCATATGTGCTCGGACGACCGCGCGGCGTTCCTCCGGCACGCGCCCGAATCGCTGCGAACGGAGCTCATCACGCTGCTTCCCCCGCGTGAGCAGCGCGACGTGCTCGGCTTGATGCGCTTCCCCGACGGCACGGCCGGGGCCCTGATGTCGACCGAGTACGCCGCCCTCGACGCGGACCTCGGCGCCGCTGCGGCCGTGGACGAGCTGCGCCGCTCGGCTCCGAGCCGCGAGACCATCTACACGGTGTACGTCGTGGATCGCGAGCGCCGTTTGCTCGGCACGGTCTCGCTGCTCGCTCTCGTCACCGCGGAGCCCGAAGAGCGCCTGCGCGAGCTCATGAGCGCGCCGGTCGTCTCCGTTCCGGCGCAGGCCGACCAGGAGGAAGCTGCGCGCGCCATGGCGAATTACGACCTCACGGCCGTGCCGACCGGGACGGACCCCGGGCGCCGGTCCGGAATGGCAAGTCACGCCAACAGACCGGACTTCGTCGGGGGCAACCGGAAGGGGGGGGGGGAGCTGGCTCGGCGAACATG
>QGUH01000523.1 GCA_003242355.1 Pseudomonadota bacterium | reverse complement strand
CCCCATATAGCAACCACAAACCGGCGAGTCCCGCCGCCCCCGTGGCGGGCCCCAGGGGGGGGGCGGCGCGCCCCTGCGTCCCCCCGCGCCCACCGGCGTCGACGAAGTAACCCCTCGGCAGCTCGAGCTTCTCGGCGAGCACCCGGCGCAGCTCCGCCGCCGTGCTCGCCAGATCGCGCCCCGCGACGCTCGCCTCCACCGCCACGCGACGGCTCCCCGCTTCGCGGCGAATCGAGCCCGGCGCGAACGTCTGCTCCACGCGCGCCACCTGAGCGAGCGGAACGCGCGTGCCGTCGTGGCCGTCGAGGAGCAGGGTGCGCAGAGCGCTCGCATCGCGCCGATGGTCCTCTTGCAGGCGCACCACGAGGTCGAAGCGCCGTTGCCCGCGCAGGACTTCACTCACGCGCTCACCCACGAGGCCGATGCGCACGCCGCGGATCACGTCGCCCGGCGTGAGCCCCACGCGCGAAAGCGCCGAGCGGTCGACCGAGATGCGGACTTCCGGCAGCTCGGTGAGCGGCTCGACCCTCAAGTCGGCGACGCCCGGCACCTCGGACGCGATCGCGCGCACGCGCTCCGCGAGCCGCGCGAGCTCCGCGAGCTCCGGTCCGAACACGCGGATCGCTAGATCCGCCGGCGTCCCGCCCAGCCCTTCGTCGATGCGCATCCCGAGCGGCGTCGTGAACAACACCGAGATCCCCGGCACGCTCGCGAGCCGCTCGCGCATTGCGGCGGTGAGCGCCTCGATGCTCCGTTGCCGATCGGACCGGAGCACGACGAGCACGTCGGAGACGGTGTGCGGCATCGGGTCTTCGGTGCGCTCGGAGCGCCCGGTGCGCCGCACCACGTCCTCGACTTCCGGGAACGTACGGAGCACGTCCTCGACGCGATGGTTGAGCCGATCCACCTGCTCGAGCGAGGCCTCGGCGGGCAGCACCGTTTGCAGGAGCAGCGCCCCCTCGTCGAGCTCCGGCATGAAGTCCGCGCCGATGCGCAGCCCGATCACGAGCGCCGGCACGGTGAGCGCGAGCGACACGATGCGCACGAGCACCGCGCGACGCATGCAAAAGTCGAGCGCCGGCGCGTAGAGGCGCTTGACGGCTCGAACCAGGGCCACGTCCTCGGCCTTGCCCGCCGCGCGCGGCCGTAGCACGAGCGCCGAGACGGCCGGCGTCACCGTGAGCGCGAGCACGAGCGCGGCCAGCATCGACGCAACGACGGCAATGGCGAGCGGCCCGTACATGCGCCCTTCGAGCCCGCGCATCGTGAGGAGCGGTGAGAACACGGCGATCACGATCAACGTCGCGAAGGTGATCGGTCGCCCTACCTCGATCGCGGCTTCCGTCGCGCTCCGCCGCCGCTCGGAGGGCGAGCGCGTGCCCCGAATGCGGTGCACGACGTTCTCGACGACGATGATGGAGGCATCCACGAGCAGACCCACGGCGATGGCGAGCCCGCCGAGCGTCATCGTGTCGAGCCCTACGCCGACACGCTCGAGCAAGAGCGCCGCAAGGGCGATCGACAGCGGGATCGTGAGCGTGACGATCAGGGCGGCCCGCACGTCGCCGAGCAAGCCGAAGAGCACGAGCACGACGAGCGCTGCGCCGACGAGCACGGCGCGGCCCACGCCGCCGAGCGCCGAATGCACGAGCTCCGACTGATCGTAGGCGACGCGCAGCGTGACGCCTCTGGGCAACGAGCGCTGCAGGTCGCGCACCGCTTCCCGCACGCCCTCGGCGACCTTGACCGTGTCCGCGCCGAACTGCTTGACGACGCGGCAACTGACGATCTCGCCCTCGAGCCTGTGCGCGATACCGCGGCGGAGCGCCGGCCCTTCGCGCACGTCGGCGACGTCCGAGAGCAGCACCGGTGTGTCGCCGCGCATCGCGACGACCACCGAGCCGACGTCGGCGGCGTCCTCGACGCGCCCGACCGCGCGCACGCTCCACTCCATGGGGCCGCGCGTGAGGAGGCCCGCCGAAGCGCTGAGGTTCGCGCCCAGGACCGCGTGCAGAACGTCGTCGAGCGAAACACCGCGCGCCACCATGCGCTCGGGATCGAGCTCCACTCGGAGCTCGCGCAGGTAGCCTCCGAGCCGTTCCACCGCCGCGACGCCGGGCACGGCGAGCAGTCGGTTCTGCACGTCGAACTCGGCCAGATCCCGAAGCTCCATCAGGTCGATGGCGCCGGGCTCCGCCTCGAGCGTCAGCTCCATCACCTCGTTGAGCCGCCCCGTCAGGCTCGAGACGAGGGGCGGCTCCGTGCCGCTCGGAAGCGTCGGCGCGACCTCCTGCACGCGCGCGGCAACGAGCTGGCGGGCGCGAAAATACTCGGCGTCCGGCTCGAACTCGATCGTGACCTGGGCGACCCCGCTGTGGCTCACCGACCGCACGCGCCGCGCGCCGGGCAGGCCGGCGAGCGCCCGCTCGAGCGGAACGGTGACGGTGGCCTCGAGCTCTTCGGCGCCCATGGACGCGCCTTGCACGATGACGCTGAACACGGGCACGGACAGGTCCGGGAACACGTCGCGGCGCAGGTCGCGAAACGCGAACACGCCGAGCACCGCCGCCGCAACGACGAGGAGCAGCACGGCCAGGGCTTTGTTCGACGCCGTCCGGACGATGCGCTCGATCACCCGACGTCCCCGTCAGTGGTGGTGATGGTGCTCGTCGCCGCCCCCCTGAGCCTTCTCGGCCTCGGCCTTGAGCAGGAACGCTCCATCGACGACGACGGTCTCTCCCGCGCCCAGCCCGGAAAGCACCTCGACCTCGCCACCGAGATCGCGCCCACGCCCCACGGGTCGGATCTCGAACACGCCTTCTTCCTTGCGCGGAACGAACACGCACCAGCCTTGGCCACGACGCTGCACGGCCTCCACGGGCACGGTCACCACCGTTTGCCCGACCTCGCCGATCGGCGCGAGCGCCGTGGCCGACATCCCGGGGCGGAGCACGCCCTTCGGATTGTCGATCTCGATGCGCACGTCGACGGTGCGCGACGTCGGATCGACGCGCGTGCCGATGCGCGTCACCGTGCCGCTCGCGCTCTCGCCCGGCAACGCCGGGAACGTGACGTGGGCCACGGCGCCCGTTCGCAAACGGAGCGCATCGCGCTCGAACGCGTGCGCCACGAGCCAGAGCCGCGATAGGTCGCCGACCACGAACAGCGGCGAGGACTCGTCCACGAGCCGGCCGCGCACCGCCGCGCGATCGATCACGGTGCCGGCAACGGGCGCCGTGAGCACGAAGCGCGGCCCCGAGCCCCGCGCGGCGCCGAGCGCCGTGAGCGCTTGTTCGGCGGCTCGAAGGGCCGCCTCCGCCCGTGCGAGCTCGGCTTCCGTCGCCTCGAGCTCACGCTGCGCGACGATCCGATCCGCCGCGAGCCCGCGCCGTCGCTCGGCCGCCTTCTGGGCGGCGTCGCGCTCCGCGCGCGCGGTCGTGACCGCGGCCCGCGCGCGGCCCACCTCGGCGCTCTCCAGCTCCACCAACGGTTGCCCGGCCGCCACGCGATCACCGGGCGCGGCGAGGACGCGCACGACCCGCGCGGGCACCGGGGTGCCGATTTCGGCGTACGCATCCTCGTTCACGTAGAGCTCGCCGAGCAGGCTCACCACGTCTCCCGCCGGTCGCGACTCCGCGGGCCGCGTCGTGACCCGGAGATCGCGGAGCATGGCGCGTTCGACGCGCACCACGTTCTCCTCCGGCGCAGGCCGCTCGGCAACGGCCTCCCCGACGGCGTGATCGCGCTCGTGCTCCTCCGCGGAGTGGTCGTGCGCCTGGCACCGCGTGCACGCGCTCGCGAGCAGGCCCAACACCACCCCGACGACGACCGATCGCCGCACCATCACCGTTGCGCTCCGGACCCGGACGGCGCCCTCGACAGTGCCGCGCCCGCAGCAAACTCTTAACCACATCTGCCGCGGCCGACGAAGGGGATATGGGGAACTCGGGGGGCGCCCGATAGCTCACAAAAAAAAACACATATGACCCCGCCAGAGACATAGAAGAAGTAAAACA
>QGUH01000522.1 GCA_003242355.1 Pseudomonadota bacterium | reverse complement strand
ACCTCGCGGGCGTGCTGCACGTGGCCGTCGCGCTGGTGCACGAACGGGACCCGGCGGCCAAACCGATGCCTCTCGACACCCTCTGGCTCGAGCACATCGGCGCGGCGGACCGCCTCGCGTCCTGGCGCGCCCACGCCGAGAACGTCTGAACGCCCCTCGTCGTGCCGATTCTCCGGCCGTCACCTACTCCCGGGCAGCCTCTCCGCACGCATGCCCGCGCCCTGGCTCGTCGCACCGAGCGGTCGACGGCCGAAAATCTGGGCTAAGCTCTTGCCGTGGCGTCTCCGCGCGACCAGCTCTTGCGAGTGCTCCGGGAGGTGATTGCCCCTCTCGTCCGGGCGGATGGCGGTGAGATCTATCTCGTGCACGCCGATGACGCCGGCGTCACGCTGCACCTCGCGGGGCGCTACTCGGGTTGTCCCGGAAACACGCTCGTGCAGCGCGGTGTGATCGAGCCGGCCCTCCGCGCGGCGGTTCCTAGAGCGGAAGTGACGATCACGAGTGGCGTCCTCGTGCCCGAGAACGCCGAGCTCCTCTAGAGCGACGAACGGTTAGGAACGCGCCGATATGCGGAACAACTGCGTCGGGCAGAGTGCCCGCGCGGGGAGGGGTCCGCCGAATTCACTTGAATTCACTTCGGCGGGCAGGGGCGGCGCGTGCACCCCTGCGAAACGAGCCTGCAACGCCGATCGGTCGAACCGATCGGCGTTCCAACGCCGAAAGCGCGTCGCCCCGGGGGCTCCGGGGCGACCTTTGGATTCACTTCTTCTTGCTCTTCGCGCCCTTCGCGTCCTTCTCCGGCTCCTTGGGCTCTTGCTTCTTGGTGACGGCAGCCACGTCCGCGTCCAGTGCGTGGGCATCGACGGGCTTGTTGGGCCGGTAACGGGCCAGGTTCTCCTGAATCCGGCGTTCCGCGTAGACCATGGCGAGAATGTCGCCGCGGTCGACGGCACGAATGACCTTGTCGTCGTCGCGCCACTCGGCCTCGTCGAACATCTGCCCTTTCGCGGGATCGGCGGCGGTGCGCTTCGGCGGCGCGCCGAAACGCTTGGTGAGATTCTTGATGGCTTCCTCGAAGTTTGCGCCGAGCGCGCTTCCAGCCTTCAAGGTGTGCTCGTCGTACACCTTCCAGAGCTGGTCGTTGAAGAAGAAGAAATGGCGCTTGGTGCCGCTACGAAGGGTCAGTGCCGCCATGCTCTCGCCATTTCTGTACGAGTACTCACCCTTGAGCGGCGTGTAGTCGACGCCCGTCGGCACGTCGCCGAACTCGACACGGCTGCGGCGCAGAACGCCTTTCTTGATGCGCAGCTCCTCGTGCACCGCATCGAGCTCCGGCCCCGGCTGGGCGCGCCGCAAAAGCGGAAGCATCTCCTGCTCGATCACGTCGTCGTACAGTTTGGCGATCGCCTCGAGCGACATTCCCCACCGAAGACCCTTCGGCGCCAGGGGGACGGTCTTCGTCAGCGTGCCCGCGCTGCCCTTCGCCTTACCCGCATTTTCCTTGGCAAGGGCTGGGTTCTCGGCGAGAACCGGGCAGAGAAAGCTCGCGACGAGGACGGGAACGGCGGCGAATCGAATGAGCTTCATCAGATCCTCCAAAGGGGGCTTCGTGCCGGAGCGCGCGAAAACTACACTCCGCAGTCGCGCTTCTCAAGGTCGGTCCTCACCGTTGGACGAAGCAAACGCGAGAAAAGTCATTCGGCTCGGGGTACTCTCTCCCCCACCTTCCTGCATGCCCGGAAAAATCGCTTTCGGAAGAAGGCTCGCACGTGGTTTCTTCCTCGCTGCGCTCGCGCTCTCGCTTCACCCCGGGTGCGCAGCTTCTCTCGAGAGCACCGGGCTGACCAGCTCCGACGTTGCCTACACGCGGCAGGAGCAACAACTCTTCGACGACGCCTTTCGCGCCGAGCTCTTCGGTGTGGAGCAGACGGCCGTCCCTCCCGAAGCGGATCGTCTGCTGACCAAGCGGACCTCGCTCGCCGATGCGGTCTTCCCCGCCAAGGTCGTGACCCTGACGCGTCAAGGCGCTCCCGGCGCGGAGAGCTACACGCTCGTCATCCGGCCCGAGGGGCCCGCTCTCGCCGGGCGAAACGTTTCCGAGCCGCTCTCGTTGACGATCCCTCCCGAAAACCCCACCTTCGCGTTCCTCCGGGGCGTCGGGGAGCGGTGGGTCGGCACCCGCATGATCCTCTTCTTGCGCGGGTACACCGATGGGCTGCATTTCCACGCCACGGTCGATAGCGAGCCGGTGCGGCGCGCCATCGAGCGAGCGACCGTGCTGCAAATGCTGGTGCGGCCTCCGTCGCAAACCGGGCCGGCCGCGGCGCAGTGAGCGAGAAGTCGGGGCCCCCGGCTGGACGCACCGCCCCCGACGTGGTTTCCTCCGAGGCGAGGGCCACCCGCCGTGCACATGTACTTTCGAAGCAGCTCCGTAGAAATCAAAAGCCCCCGCGAGATCGAAGCGATGCGGGAAGTCGGTCGCTTGGCTGCCGACACATTGACGCGGGTGGGTCGCTTCATCCGACCAGGGATCACGACGGAGCAAATCAACGAGTTCGTGCACCAGGACACCCTGAAGAAGGGCGCGCGCCCCGCTCCGCTCAACTACCGGGGAGCGGGCGGCGACAGGCCGTTTCCGAAGAGTGTGTGCACCTCGGTCAACGAGGTCGTCTGCCACGGCATCCCCGGCCCGTACGTCCTCAAAGAGGGCGACATCATCAACGTCGACATCACCCACATCTACAAAGGGTTCCACGGCGACACGTCGGCCACCTTCTACGTGGGTCGCAACCACGCCCCCGAGGCGATCCGGGTTACGGAGGTGGCGCGCCGCTGCCTTCAGATCGGCATCGAGCAGGTTCGGCCGGGGGCCCGGCTCGGCGACATCGGTGCCGCCATTCAGGCGTTCGCCGAGAGCCAGGGCTGTTCCGTGGTGCGGGACTTCGTCGGCCACGGGATTGGGCGGAAGTTCCACGACGAGCCCAAGGTGAGCCACGTGGGCGAGCGCGGAAAAGGGCTCCGGCTACGGCCGGGAATGACCTTCACCATCGAACCGATGATCAATTCGGGCTCGTGGGAGGTCGAAATCCTCGATGACGACTGGACGGCCGTGACGGCCGACGGCTCCCTCTCCGCGCAGTTCGAACACACGGTTCTCGTCACCGAGACGGGGGTCGAGGTGCTCACCCGCCGGTCGGAGCCCCTCGAAAACAGTGAAATTTTTGAAGATTACTTCGCCGTGGCTCAGTAGGGCCGGCCGGTAGCTCTACGGGGCGAACTGTGTAGAAGTCAGCTTGACGTAGCCAGTCAGGGGCGACTACGTTGCGCCGGGGTTCCCACCAGGGGGCCCCCGGTCCCGCGAGCGACCCTGGTTTATGCGGGGTCAGGGTGGCGGATCGCTTTCGCCTTTCGATGTCCGCGCGCAAACCGAAGCATTCTTCCAAGAAACCTGGCAACCGGCCGGCATCGGTGCGGAGCGCTCAGCGTCCACGACGCGCCGCAAAAAACCGGTCAGCCAGCATGCCGGCCCGAGCAGCGTCCGCTCGGGGTCCCGCTAGCCGGCCTGTGCCGCGGCGCGCACAGGCCCGGCCCGCGCCGCTAGCTGCCCGCCGTCGCGTCGCTCCGCCCCCCAAGAAGGGCGCCAAGGCCGCCGGGGAGCAGCTCCGAAAGCAACGGGAGCGCGAACAGCTCCAAAAGCAGCGGGAGAAGGAACGGCTCCAAAAAGAACGCGAGCGCGAGCAGCTCCGAAAGCAAAAAGAAAAAGAGCGGCTCCAAAAGGAACGTGAGCGGGAGCGCGAACAGCTCCAAAAGCAGCGGGAGAAGGAACGGCTCCAAAAAGAACGCGAACGCGAGCAGCTCCGAAAACAGAAAGAAAAAGAGCGCCTCCAGAAAGAACGCGAGCGCGAACGCGAGCAGCTCCGAAAACAGAAAGAAAAAGAGCGCCTCCAGAAAGAACGCGAGCGCGAACGCGAGCAGCTCCGAAAACAGAAAGAAAAAGAGCGCCTCCAGAAAGAACGCGAGCGCGAAC
>QGUH01000521.1 GCA_003242355.1 Pseudomonadota bacterium | reverse complement strand
GTGCCTACGCGCGCACCCTCGAACAGGTATTCGAGGCGACGGCGCGCCGGCTCGGCTTCGGGCCCTTCCCCGAGCCGCGCCGCGGGACGTTTCGTCGCCCCACGGATCCGGGCGGCCAGCTCCGTCTTTTCTGAGCCGTTTGGCGCCGGGTTGAGGTACGTGGAGGGAGGACTGCCGACCGGTACGTCGGCCGTCCCGGTCGCGACCCCATTCCTTCGTTCCGAAAATGACCCTCCCTCCCGTCGAGACGCGCTCGGCTCCGGCGCGACCGAGAATCGCGCTCCTGCTCGCTGGGCTCGACAACGACTACGAGTGGGTCGTTCAACGCGGCGCGGGCATCGCCGCCGAGGAACGCGGCGCGTCGCTCGTGTGTCTCTCCGGCTGCGCGCTCGAGGATCCGGATCCGGCGCGGTCGGCGCAGCGGTTTCTCTTCGATCTGATCGCGCCGTCGGGCGTCGATGCCGTGCTCGTGATTGCCGGCACCGTCGGCAAGTACGTGGGCCCGACGCGGATGGGGGCGTGGTTACGGCGCTTCACCGTCCCGGTGTGCAGCATCGGTCCGGCGCACGGGGTAAACCAGGTGCTCGTGCACGACGCCGCCGGCACGACCGAGCTGGTCGAGCACCTGGTCGGCGAGCACGGCTACCGGCGCATCGCCTACATCGCGGGGCCCGCCGCCAGCGCCGAGTCCCAGGCGCGCCTGTCGGCGTACGAGCAAGCGCTGGCGCGCGCCGGGATCGCCAACGATCCACGCCTGGTGCTTCCGGGGGACTTCACGCGACCTGGCGGCGCGCGAGCGGTGCACGTTCTGTTCGACGAACGGCAGGTCGCGGCGTCGGACGTGGACGCGATCGTCGCCGCCAACGACTACATGGCGGCGGGAGCGATCGAAGAGCTGGTCCATCGCGGCGTGACCGTGCCGGATCGCATTGCCGTGGTGGGCTTCGACGACGTGGACGCGGCCGCCACGCTGTCGCCACCGCTCACGACGGTGCGCCAGCCGATGGAGCAGCTCGGGATGGAGGCGGTGCGCATGGTGCTCGACCTGCTCGAGAACCGATCGCCCGAGGGCGTGCGCCGGCTTCCCACGGAGCTCGTGCTCCGGCGCTCCTGTGGCTGCACGCCGACCGAAGCCCCGGTGTCTCCGAAACGCGAAGCGCAAGGGATGGCGTTCGGGGCGCGGCGGATCGCGACCCTCTGGGAGCGCAGCTACGGCAAGCAGCTCGCCGACGCCCTGTTGCTCGAGGCCACCGGGAAGTACGGCGCGCTCGAGCGCGTTCTCGAGCCGTTCCTGCAGCGGTTGATCCATGCCGGGATCGACTTGATGACCGTGCAGGCGATGCTCACGACCCTGCGCACCGACGCGCTGTCCCTCGTGCGCGAGGTCGATTCGCGCGAGCGGTTGGAAGACGCCGTGCACCGTGCGCGCATTCTGGTGAGTCGCCTCGTGGCCGAAGCGAACCATTCTCGCGATGCGGCGCTCTGGGGGCATTTCCACGAAGTCGCACGGGCCGTCGCCGGGCGGATGTTCGGGCCGCCGACGGGGCTCGCGACGGCGCTCGTGGAGCAACTGCCCAAGCTCGGGATCGACGAGTGCAGCGTCTCGCAGCTCGTGCCGGGCGATCCGCAAAGGCTCAAGCTCGTGTTCGGCTTTCACCGGGCCGACGTGCAGCCGAAGAGCACGCAATTTGCCGCGAGCGGTCTCGCCCCCGCGGAGTTCGAAGCGTTCCACCGCGGCTCGGTGTTCGCGTTGCCCCTCACGTACGGGGACGAGTCGCTCGGCGTCGCGGTCTTGCCGTGGAGCACCGAGCACCGCGCCTTCTACGATTCCCTCCGCGAGCTGCTCGGCGTCGTGCTCAAGGGCGCCCTGCTCGCCCGGCAGGTATCCCGAGCTCCCTGAATTTGGGTTGCCTCGCACAACGAAGCAACGAGCCGTCCCTTTGACTCACTCCTGGCCCCTTCGCGCCGAGAACGGCCCAAGGAGCCGCGGAGCACCCGCCGGCGAAGCGGCCGAGGTTGAGCTCCCGCACTGCCGACCATTAGCCGGGCGGCACTGGAGCCCGTCGCGGAGCGCCGCGCGAAGCGCGGCGCGCAGCAGGGCGGGGCCTTCGGCCGAGCTGCCGCGTGACGCCGATAGGCCCCACGACTCCCTTCGTTGCCCATTAGGCGGCGTCTACAGCGCTGCTCAACGATAGCGGGAGCGACCCTCGGCCCGCCGCCGGAGGGTGCTCCGCGGCGACGAGCCGTTATTCGGGGCACCTGAGCGCCGGCGTTGGCAGGGCAGGGGGGACCGTGGTAGAGGCGGCCCCGACGTCGCACCCAGGAAATTTCCATTCGAGGATACCGCAAACGGACATGGCAACGCTGCAGAACAAGGGGCGGATCACCCAGGTCATCGGACCCGTCGTCGACGTGGAGTTCCCGAGCGGGAACCTGCCGAAGATCCTGAACGCCTTGACGGTCACGAACCCGGCGATCAGCAACCAAAAGGACAACCTCGTGCTCGAGGTGGCGCAGCACCTCGGTGAATCCGTGGTGCGCACGATCGCCATGGACTCGACGGACGGTCTCGTCCGTGGCGCGGAGGTGACCGACACGGGCCACCCCATCCAGATGCCCGTGGGCCCCGAGACGCTCGGCCGCATCCTCAACGTGGTGGGGCAGGCGGTCGACGAGCGGGGGCCCGTGAATGCACGGCGGCGCTTGCCGATCCACCGTCCGGCTCCGGCCTTCGTCGATCAGAGCACGAAGGTGGAGGTGTTCGAGACCGGCATCAAGGTCGTCGATCTGCTCGCTCCCTACCGCAAGGGCGGCAAAATCGGCCTCTTCGGCGGCGCGGGCGTGGGCAAGACCGTGCTCATCATGGAGCTCATCAATAACGTCGCGAAGGCGCACGGCGGCGTGAGCTGCTTCGCGGGCGTCGGTGAGCGCACCCGCGAAGGCAACGACCTGTACCTCGAGATGGGCGAGTCGAAGCTCGAGAGCGGAGAGAGCGTGCTCTCGAAGACGACGCTCATTTACGGTCAGATGAACGAGCCGCCCGGCGCCCGCGCGCGCGTGGCGCTCAGCGCGCTCACCTGCGCCGAGTACTTCCGCGACGAGGAAGGGCAGGACGTGCTGCTCTTCGTCGACAACATCTTCCGCTTCACCCAGGCGGGCAGCGAGGTGTCGGCGTTGCTCGGACGCATGCCGAGCGCCGTCGGCTACCAGCCGACGCTCGCCAACGAGATGGGCGCCCTGCAGGAGCGCATCACCTCGACGAAGAAGGGCAGCATCACCAGCGTGCAGGCCATCTACGTGCCGGCCGACGATCTGACCGACCCGGCGCCGGCGACGACCTTCGCGCACCTCGACGCGACCACGGTGCTTTCGCGGTCGATCGCCGAGCTCGGCATCTACCCGGCGGTGGACCCGCTCGACTCGACGAGCACGATGCTGTCGCCGCAAATCGTGGGCGAAGAGCACTACACGGTCGCGCGCCAGGTGCAGCAGACGCTGCAGCGCTACAAGGACCTGCAGGACATCATCGCGATCCTGGGCATGGACGAGCTCAGCGAGGACGATCGCCTGACCGTCGCGCGCGCGCGCAAGATCCAGCGGTTCCTGTCGCAGCCGTTCTTCGTGGCCGCGCAGTTCACCGGCGTGCCGGGCAAGTACGTGCCGCTCAAGGAGACGATCGCCGGCTTCAAGGAGATCCTCTCCGGCGAGCTCGACCACCTGCCCGAGCAGGCCTTCTACATGGTCGGCAACATCGAAGAGGCGAAGGCACGCGCCGAACGGCTCAAGCAGGTGGCCTGAGATGGCGGACACCCTCTCGCTCGAGATCGTCACGCCCGAGGGAATCAAGCTCTCCGAGAAGGTTTCCGAGCTCACGGCGCCGAGCGTGGATGGCGAGTTCGGCGTGCTGCCGGGCCATCGGCCCATGCTGGCCGCGCTCACGAGCGGCATCGTCACGTACGTGAAGAACGGTCAGAGCCCGGTCCTTTATAAACACTGAACCCGGCGGCGAAAAAAAGAGGGTAAGACTAAGTGGGG
>QGUH01000520.1 GCA_003242355.1 Pseudomonadota bacterium | reverse complement strand
CCCGGCGTGTGCGGGGGCCAACGGGCAGAACACGAACGAGGGCGGTGGCGCGTCGGGAAGCGCGGGCGTTTTCGGACACGGGGGTACCGGCGCGGGAGGAGACGGGGCGGGAGCACACGGCGGAGGCGGCGCTTCCGGGCTCGGGGGCGAAGGTTCGGGCGGGATGGCCTCGGGCGGCCTCCCCACGGGGGAATCGGGAGCGAGCGGCGGCGCTGCAGGCGCGTGCGCGTTCACGGTGACGAAGAACGCGCTCAGCGCGAAGATCCCGACGGTCGGCATCGTGGAATGGTCCCTGGCGGGGCCCGCCCCCTCGAGCGCCACGATCGTCTACACCCTGAAAGACGCGCCGAGCTCGATCCTGAATCGGGGAGGCGAGGCGCCGGTCGACCTCGGCAAGCCCGGCTATCGCACCTTGCTGCTCGGCCTCAAGCAGGAGAAGAATTACACGTTCCGCATCGAGGTGACGCGCGATGGGCAGACGTGCGTCAGCCCCGAATATGCGTTGCCGACCACCGGCCGCTTCGAGAACGCACCGTCCGTGATGGTGGACGTCGTTCAGCCGGAGAAGCGGGAGCCGGGCTTCATCGTGACCAGCTCGGGCACCAGTCTGCCGAGCAGCGCGTTCATTCTCGACGCCGACGGCGAGGTCGTCTGGTACGTCGAGGCCCCCCAGAACACGACGCGTGCCCTGATGGACTACGAAGGCGAGCACCTCTGGATGCTCTCGCTCAACCTGACCAACCAGGGTGGGGAGATGCGCTTCGTGTCGATGGATGGCGAACGCGAGCAGCGGAACGTCCCAGGGCTCGAAAACGCGCACCACGACTTTACGGTGATGCCGGGCGGCAAAATCGCCGCGATCGCGTGGCACGGCATCGGCGCGGATCCCGAGAGTGAGGTCTTGATTCGCGCGCCGGACGGGACGGTGACGAGCGCCCTTCGGATCGGGAGCAATCTCTACCGCTCGGACGCGTTTCACGCGAACGCGATCCACTACGTTCCGTTCGACGGCGGCTTCACCATCTCCGATCGCAACCCCAACGTGATCGTGAAGGTGAGCGCGGACGGAGCCCTGGAGTGGCAGCTCGGCGGAAGCTGTGAGGATGCGCCCGCGGGGGAGCGCTGTTTCCCGCACGACTGGGAAGTCAATCACGGCCATCACTTGCTCCGAGACGGGACGTTCGTGGTGTTCAACAACACTTACGGAAACGTGGCGCGCATCCTCGAGTTTCGGCTGGACGCGACGCCGAACGCGTTCAGCGCCACGCTCGTTCGCGACTACGCGGGGGAGTACGCGAGCTACAACCTCGGAGACGTACAACGCTTGCCCCGGGGCAACACCCTGGTCACCTACGCGACGGACCGGAAGCTCGTGGAGCTCGATTCGAGCTGGAGCGTGGTGCAGACCTTCTCGGTGCGCGTCGGTTACTCGAGCTTTCGCCCGACCCTCTACGGCCCTCCCGCGCGCCCGTGAGCCCGATCGGGCAGGCGCCGAGCGCGTCACGGCGCTCACGATGCTCGTGGCGTCGAGCGCGTCACGGAGCTCACGACGCGGCGTCGAGCATTTGACGGCGTTCACGATGCTCGCGGCGTCGAGCGAGTCACGGCGCTCACGTCGAGCGCGTCACCGTCCGATCGCCACGGGCCCCTTGCGGTCGAGCGTGTCACGGGCGCTTGTGCGCGCCGAGTCGTGCACGGATTCGTCCAAGCCCCACGAACACCACGAGCAGCAGAATGGCGAGGAACGCGGGCAGGAGCCACCCCGGGAGGGTCTTCCGCGAGCCTTCGGCGACCTGGATCGCGCCGATCAGCAGCGTCGCGAACAGCACGCTCACCGTGGTCGTCACGGCTGCAAGGACCACGCGGACCGAGCCGTGGACGAGCGGCAAGCGCTCGGGCGGCACCTCCTCGGGATAGCGCCCATGGCTCACCAAACGGCGCCCGAGGAAGATCAAGAGCCCGATGACCAAGGGCACGACCACGAGCGCCAGCAGCGCTCCTTTGTCGCCCCAGCGATCCGGATTGCCCGAGGCGTCGAAGTGGACCGGCACGCGCCCCGGGATGCTCGACCAGCGCGCGGAGAGAGAGGCGACCGAGCCGCCCCAAGCCAAGAGGCTGATCCCATCCAGGAGCACCTCCAAGCGTTTCATTGTCACGAGCCGTGGATCTTGGGCGGTGCTCGAGACCTCTGCCACCGCTTTCCCGGTGTCCTCGCCGCGCACGGTTCGCCAACGCCGGATCGTGCGGGTGCTTCGTAAGACGAGGAAGGCCAGCCCAAGGCTCAGCGCCACGATCCAGGCGAGCAGAAGGTTGTGCTCCGCGGCACCGTTCAGGAACAGACCCAGCGCCAGCGCCGCGGTGACGCTCCCGACGACCATCAAGCCGCGACCGAGCTCACCGTTGGCGCGGTACCAGAGATCCGCATCGCCGAGAGTGGCCTGCGTCCGCAATCCGAAAAGCCGGTTCGGGGGGATTCGACGCAGGGCCAGCGGCGTTCCGGCAACCACCAGGATCACCGAGGAGAGGACGCACGCAAGAAGCGCTCCAGGCATCATTCAGGGCTTTCTGGTCTTCGGTGACGGAAGCGGGACCGGGGTGTGGGCGACTCCAAGAGCTGCCAGCCAACGAGCGCCCGTTGCCGGGCACTCACAACGGTCGACGATTGCCTACGGGGGCGCTCGAGTGGCCAGCCTCGACCTGGAGGCTACAGGAAAAGGCACCCGAGTGCCTGTTTTCGGTTAGGAGGGCAACGCAACCGGGCACTCGAGTGCCTGTTTTCGGATAGGAGGGCAACGCAACCGGGCACTCGAGTGCCTGTTTCGGATAGGAGGGCAACGCAACCGGGCACTCGAGTGCCTGTTTCGGATAGGAGGGCAACGCAACCGGGCACTCGAGTGCCCAATCGCCCTGTGTGACCTACACGGGAGGGCAATCGAGTACCCTATTGCCCTATGTGACCCTACGCAAGGGGGCGCTCGAGTGCCCCCGGGAGCCCGTCGCCAGAGGTTCGCAGAATGAGAAGCGCCCGCCGCCGGGCAAGGAGCGATGGCGCCGAGCGCTCTGCCTTCCGTCGTTGCGCCGGTCGGTCGCGGTGGGCGGGCACTGCCGTCGTCGGGAGAAGGAAGGACGCCCAGCGGACGGTGCTCAGGAGGGAACTGCGGCCGCCTGGGTCGTGGCGGGGGCTTCTCGAGGCTGCTTCACCAGCGCGATTTCGCGCTCGATTTGGGGGCGGAGGGGTGCGAGCGCGCCGCGCTCGGTGAGCCGCAGGAGATTTTCGGCGAGGTACGAGAAGGTGGAGGCGGCGAGCGTCGCCTCGTCCATGGCTCGCGCCGTCGCGAGGCCTGCCGTGCCAGCGCGGAGGGCAAGCTCCGGTTTCTCGGCTTGCTCGTAGCAGAAGCAGGCGAGCCGCTGACAATCGAGCACCATCTTCGGGTCGCCGAGCGCGGTGGCGAGCGGCGTGGTCTGTTCGTAGAGCTCCGCGGCGCGTTCGAAGGCGCGCGCCGCGATGAGCACGGAGCCGAGGCCGAGCCGTGCCTGGACGCGCAGGGTGGCGCAGGCCGAGCGCGCCTCCTCCGGCCCCTCATGCTCGCCCCGCAGCGCCACCGCTTCGGCAGCGGCGTACTGCGCTTCGGCGTCTTTCAGGCGCTGCGCCCCAGCGAGGCCGGCTCCCAGCGCGAAATGCACGGGCACGGCGGCGTGCCACAAGCCGTTCTGCGTCGCGATGGCAATCGCTGCATTGCCGATCGTGAGCGCACGCGCGACGTCCCCTTTTTTGAGCGCGGCGCCGAGTTGGATCAGATGATGGCGGATCTGGCCGCCGGGCGTTTCCAGGTTTCCGGCATCGCGGCTCACGGCTTCGAGCACCGCGGGCATGTCGAGCCCTGCGCGCACGGCGCGCACGCGCACGCGCTCCGTCGTGGCCAGCGTGAGGAACGCCGGCGCGTCGGCATCGTCCAGCACGATCGCGCGGACGGTGGGCGGTGCTCGAGCCACAAAGGGGGGAACCAAAGCGGGAAACCTTCCCCCGCCCCCCCGG
>QGUH01000519.1 GCA_003242355.1 Pseudomonadota bacterium | reverse complement strand
CCGGCGGGGCGCGCGCGTGCGCGATCGCCGAGCCCGACGAGCTCGAGCCACGCGCGCGCCTCGCGCTCGGCGTCGACTCGGGGGACGCGGCGCACGACGCGCGGCGCGAGCGTCACGTTGTCGAGCACGCTGAGGTGCGGAAAGAGGTGCAGCTCCTGAAACACCATGCCCACGGCGCCGGCGAGCCGCGTGAGCTCGCTCTGCGAGGGCGGCTCGGGCCGGAGGGTGAAGCCCGCGATTTCGATGCTCCCTGCGTCGAAGCGCTCCAGGCCGTTGAGGCACCGGAGCAACGTCGATTTGCCCGACCCGGAAGGGCCGACCAGCGCGACGATCGAGCCTGCCGGGGCGGACGCGTCGATGCCGTCGAGGACGGTGCGGGTGCCGAACCGTTTACGCAAGCCGTGGATTCGGATCATGGGCGAGACTCCGTTCGAGGCGCAGGGCGAGGCGAGACAGCGGAAAGCTCATGGCGAAGTAGAGCGCGGCACACAGAAGCCCCGGCAGCACCCAGTCGCGCAGGTCGACGGCAGCGATGGTCATGCGCTTGGTGAGCTCGACCACCGTGATCACGCTGACCAGCGACGAGTCTTTGAGCAGCGCGACGAAATCGTTGGTGAGCGCGGGCAGCGCGTTGCGCAACGCTTGCGGCAAGAGCACGTGGCGGAGCGCCTGAAAACGGCCGAGCCCGAGCGAGCGCGCCGCCTCGCGCTGCCCGCGCGGCACGGCGAGCAGCGCGCCCCGCTGCACCTCCGCTTCGTACGCCGCGTAGTTGAGCCCGAGCCCGAGAATCGCCGCTTCGAAGGGACCGAGCTTGATGATCGGCGCGAGCCCGAAATAGAGCACGTAGAGCTGGAGCAATACGGGCGTGCCTCGAAAGATTTCGATGTACGCCGTGGCGAGCCAGGCGATCGCGCGCCCGCCGAACAGGCGCGCCACCGCGAGCAGCAGGCCGAACGGAAGCGCGATGGCGAACGCGGCCACCGAGATGAGGAGCGTGACGAGCGCTCCGCGGAGAAACAGCGCGAGCTGAGCGCCGTCGAAGCGTGGCGCTTCGACCACGGCGGGCGCCGCCGTCTCTTCCGCCTGGCTCGTCGCGGGCGCGACCGGCGCGCCGCCGGGACCCGACGAGGCCGCTGCCACGCTGCGCGAGCGCTCACGCAGCTCCGCTTGGCGCGCGTCCCACAGTTTCCAGCGCGTGAGGATGCGTTCGAGCTCGCCGTCGGCGATCATCCCGGCGAGCGCCGTATCCACGGCGCGAGCGAGCTCCGGTCGATCCTTGCGAATTCCGATCGCGTACACGCCGCGCGCGACGTCCCCCGGCAGGCACTGCACCTCGGGCAGCACGCACCCGTACAGGTCCGCGATGACGTGGTCGAGCAGCACGGCCTCGACCCGCCCGTGAGCGAGGTCGAAGTACGGCTCTTGCTGCCCTTCGTACAGCACGAGCTCGACGGGATGGCCCGCGAGGACGTCGTGCGCGACCGTGTGGTTGAGCGTCGCGACGCGCTTTCCGGAAAGGTCGGCGAGCGACGCATACGGAGCGCCCCGCCGCACGGCGAGCGTTTCGCCGTACACGAAGTACGGGATGCTGAGCCGCACGCGCGCACGCCGCGCCGGCGTGTCCTCGATACCGTTGAGCGCGAGATCGAAGTCGCCGCGTTCGAGCGCGGGGATCAGCGTCGACCAATCGTTTTGCACGAACCGCGCGCGCACCCCGAGCCGCCGCGCGATCGCGTCCGCGATGTCGACTTCGAATCCTTGAATCTCCCCGCTTCGCGTTTCGAAAACGTACGGAGCGCCGCCCTGGAGATCGCCGCCCCAAGTGAGCTCGCCCCGGCGCTCGACCCCAGCGAGGTCGCCCGCCCGCGCCGGACACGCGCAGAGGCCCGTTGCCACGAGGCCAATCGCCAGCCAACCAGCGCGCATCGGCGGCGCAGGGTAACACGCAATTTCGCCCGCGGCCGCCCGTTCCGAGTCGGCACGCGCCGTCACTTGCTGCCCGTCGTACCCAGCGGAGAGGGCGCGCGGAGCAGCGAGGCAATCGTGCGATACGCGGGAAGTGGACTTGGTGCGCGCGGGTCTGCGGAGGCGGACGCTTCGGTGAGGGCGAGCGGATCGGAGATGCGAGCGGGTGAGTCTCGAACCAACCCGAGCCTGGTGCTGCGCGGCGGGGGGCCGCTCCACGGGGCGCTGTGCTCCACGGGGCGCTGTGCTCCACGGGGCGCTGTGCTCCACGGGGCGCTGTGCTCCACGGGGCGCTCTGCTCCGCGCTGCCTTTCGCGTGTTTCGGCGCGTCTCCAACCGTTCGGGGCGCGGGGCACTCGAAGGGAAGCCAGGCAGGATAGGTGAGCCGGCCGATGGGCCCGCCGGTGTCTGGCGCGATTTTCAGGATCGGAGGTGCGGGTTGGCGGCAGAGTAGGCGCGGTCGATGTCGTGGCGAAGCGTGCTGCTCCTGCCGATGCTCATTCGCAACGACCGGCGCGCGCCTCGCGACGAACGCGTCGCGTGGGATCGATACTGGGCAGGGGTCCGACGCACGGGCGCAGGGGGCGACGTGCTTTGGGATGGAGCAAGCGCGCGCGAGCTCGCGTGGGTGCTCGACACGGCGCGCCGGTGCTTCGATCGCACGCTGCCACTCGTCGACATCGGGTGTGGCAATGGCCGCTACACGCGGGCGCTCGCCGAGGTCGCGAGCACGGCGTTGGGCATCGACGTGTCCCAGAACGCGATCGCGCATGCGTGGCGCGAGTCGGAAGGGCGCGTGCGCGTCGCGTATCGCACGCTCGACGTCACCGCTCCGGAGGTCGGCGCATCGCTCGCACGGGAGCTCGGCGATGCCAACGCTTTCGTGCGCGGCGTCTTGCACGTGCTCGACGACGCACGCCGCCTGTCGTTGGTCGAGAACCTTCGCGCTTTGCTCGGCAGTCGCGGCACCGTGCTCCTCGTCGAAACCGTTTTTCGAGGCAGCAAGCTCGACTACATCGAGTTCCTCGGCGCAGGGGGGATCCACATCCCCGCGCCCCTGCGTCGTTTGATCGAGGCCGGCCTGCAGCCTCCGTCCCACTTCGGCAGAGCAGAGCTCGACCGGTTCTTTCCCGTCGACCGCTGGGAACGTCTCGAAAGTGGACCGGCAGTGCTCGACGCCGTTGCCACGCGCGCCGACGCGCCCCTCACGGCGATTCCCGGCTTTTACGCCGTGCTACGCCCTCGATGAGCGCGCGACGCCGCAGCCCACGGCGCAGTGAGCGAGACGAACGGCGCGTTCATCATGCGCCTCGCGACCAGGCGCCCGCTCGAGCCCGGCACGCGACCTCCTGGAGCCCGCGCTGATTGCTTCCGTCGCAACGCGCACCGCGGGCAGCGCGAGCAGCTCGGAATTTTCTGGTGCGGGCGTTTCCGGAGAGGAAAACCGCGCGCCGAGAGGCGGCCGCAAGTGGGCGGCAACCCGACAAAGGGCGAAACGCGAAATGCCCGGCGCGACTTCCGGGAATAACCAGACAGGGCCTCGCTTTCCGGTCCGCTCCCAAAGGGGGGCCTGGTATGTCGAGGCTCGGTTTTGACCTGCTCTTCTTCGAGTCCTTCGCAATGCGGTACACGAAACTTGGTCGGCCCCGTGGTTGGAGCTCCCGAGCGCGCTCTTCCCGAGTGCGCCATCTCGTTGGTTGCCTTTCGGTGCTTCTCGCCCTGGCGTGCTCCGGTGGCGACGCTCCGGGCGGAGGAGACAATTCGGGTGGTTCCCCATCGACCTCCGGCGGCACGACCGGCACGCCCTCGGGTGGGACGAGCGGCATGAGCAGCTCTGGGGGCACCGCGCCGTCCGGCGGCTCCAGCACCGGCGGTGCTTCCGGCGGAAGCATGAGCGGCGGCACCGGCTCCGGCGGCGCGCCGAACGGCGGAACCCCGAGCACCGGCGGCGGCGTGGTGCTCGCCACCGGCGGCGGCACCGGCGGCGGCGGCGGCAGGGGCGGCGGCGGCGCTGGCCGCGGCGCCGGGCGCGGCGGCTGCCGCGGCGCGGCCGCGGCGGGCGGCGAGCCTCGGCGCGGCGCCGG
>QGUH01000518.1 GCA_003242355.1 Pseudomonadota bacterium | reverse complement strand
GCGAAGGGTAAGGTTTATAAAAGAGAGGGGGGGGCCGGGCGCCGGGGGGGGCCGGGCCCGCCCCCGCCCAGGGGGGGGGGAAGGCCTCGCGAAGCACGAGCTCGGCGCGCTTGCCGCGCGGGGAGAAGCCCCATTCGGCTTCCTGGGACATGTCGTCGGGATCGGCATAGAACCGCCACACGAAGGCGCCGGCGAACCACGGCTCGTCGATCAGCGGACCGAGCAGCGCCGCATACGCATCCGCTTGCGCTGCCTGGTCGATGACGACGTTCGCCATGTGGTCGGGCCACTCCCACGGACGGACGGCGGCATTGCGCCGAGTCGTGTACCCGAACTCCGTGAAGACGATGGGTTTGCGATACTGGCGCGCGAGCGCGCCCATGCGCTCGGCGACGGCGCGCCCACCGCGGTCGAGCTCCTCGGCCGAGGGATCGTCGTTCTCCGCGAGCGGGAAGAACGCGTTGACGCCGATGACGTCGAGCTCGCCGAGGATCGTGGTTTCGAGGACGTCGTCCCAGTTGGCCGCATAGGTGAGCAGCCCGGGGTAGATGCGCCGAACGGCGTGGATGACGTCCACGAAGCTCGGAGCGCGCGCCGTGGTGACCCAGCTGCGGAGCTCGACGCCGACGGCGAGCATGTCGACGCGCGCATCGCGTGCGAGCTCGGCCCACGGCAGGAGAAATGCGGCGTACCCTTCCGCCCAGCGCTCCCAGGCAGCGTCGTCACCGGGATCGATTTCGCCGCGCCACGCGCCGCTCTCCACCCAAAGGTGCGGAACGAGGAGCACGCTGAGGCCCGCGGCGTGCGCTTGACCGATGGCGCGCCGGATGGCCTCGCGGTTCTCCGCGTACGGCAGCTCGAAGCTTTGGGCGACGCCGGTGGGCGCGAGATCGAGCACGCGACCGAACGGCGTGAGGCTCACCCAGGTCGCGCCCAGGCGCTTGGCTTCGTCGAGCATGCGCTGGTACGCGGCCGATCCGTAGCCGCGGTCGGGATGGAGCGCGCTTTCGATCGGGCCGATGGTGATGCCGCGCATCGCGCCGCGCCCAGCGAGCTGGTAGGCGAGCTCGCCCTCGGGGAGGCGCCCCGGATACGGCTCGAACACGCGCAGTCCGCGTTCCGAATCTCCGGCGGGTTCGGCGAGCAACGCCGGAGCGCGACGCTCGGGCTCCGCGAGCGGCGTCGGAGCTCCCGGCTCGTGCTCCGCGCGCGCCGTGGGCGCTTGCTGCTCGGGCTTCGTGTGCGCCGCGGGCACGTGCAGCTCGGCCATTGCGAGCGCCGTGGAAGCGCGCGGCTCGGGCTTCGCAGAGAAGCGCTCGGCCTCGCCGCACGCGCCGTTCGCGAGCACGGCGAGCGCCATCACGAGCGGGGCGCGCCGCTCAGCCATGAATCCTGCGAAACGCGTCGCGGAGCAAGTCGTCGGTGAGCGCCTGCAGCGTGGGGACGACGAGATCGGCGCCGGCCTTTTCGAGCGCGGCAGTCGGATAGCTGTGGGCGACCGCCGCGCAGGCGAGCCCGGCCGCTTTCGCGGCTTGCACGCCCGCGAGGGAGTCTTCGATGACGAGCGCCATGCGCGCTTTGTGGGGACCGAGCGTTCGCGCGAGCCGCTCGATGCCGAGCGCCGTTCCTTTCCGGGTGGGGTTGCAGGGCCGCGTGTCCCCGGGCCGTGTCCCCTGCTCGGAGTGTGCCCGTACGTCGAGCACGGGGGGCCCGAGCAGGGTCTCGTCGCGGGGCGCGCCCGACACGATCGCCACGGGTCCCGCTGCCGCGCGTCGGCGTACGAGCTCGGCAGCTCCCGGAAACGTGGGCAGGTTCTCGGCGGCGCGGCTCAGGTAGTGGGGGCGCTTCTCTTCGACCAGGCGCTCGATCGCGTCGGGTTCGAGAGGGCGGCCCGCGTCGGCGAAGATGGCCGCGAAGGCGCCCCGATCGTCGAACCCGAGGTACCGATCGACGTAGTCTTCGTCCGAGAGGGTGATGCCGTAGGGCGCCAGCGTGTCGCGAAACGCAGCGAGGTGTACGGCCTCGTCGTCGACGAGCACACCGTTGTAGTCGAACAGCGTTGCGGGAAAGATCGGGGTCTCGGGGGCCGTCACCGCGCCATTCTTACCAGATCCCGCCAATTGGCCGCGGCTGGCCGGAGCTCCGGCGGCTCGGGTTGCGCGCTGGAGGGGATTGTGTCAGCTTCCGGCGGCCTCCCGCTTGCGGGCGACCTCTTCACGCGCCAACTTAGCGGATTGAGAGTGAATCGGAGCATATGAGCAAGGGCGATCTCCTCGAGATGGAAGGCGTCATTCAAGACGCGCTCGGCGGCGGCCAGTACAACATCAAGGTCGACCAGGGTGGCGCCATCGTGCGTGCGCAGCTTTCCGGGCGCATGCGCCGGCACCACATTCGAGTGCTCCCCGGCGACCGGGTACGGGTGGCCGTGTCGCCGTACGACTTGACGCACGGTCTCATCGTCTACCGCGGCAAGTGATCCCGGCGCGCCGCGCCGCCTGCCTGGTCGGAATCGTGGCGGCGGCGTTGGCCTGCGACCGCCCAGAGAAGCACGAGCGCGGTTCCCCCACCATCACGCCCAGCGCGCCGCAGGCGCCGGCGAAAGGCGCGCCCGGCCTTTTGCCCGCGCCGGAGGCGCGTGATCTCCTCGCGCCTCCGGTGGGTGAGGGCTTGGTTCCGCGTCCACCGCGAAAAGGAGGGCGGTGTCCACCGGAGATGGTGGACGTTCGCGGCGAGTTCTGCATCGACCGCTACGAGGTCCACCTCGTCGACGAGCGCACGGGCGATGCGCTGTCGCCGTACTACCATCCAACGCCCAAGCAGACGCGCGCCGCGCTCGAGCGCTACCGCGCCATCGCGCTCGCACCGGGGTTGCCCGACTTACCCGAGCCGCCCGAGTTCCAGCTCGGCGCCGTGGTTCCCGTGGCGCGTTCGGCTCGCGGCGTCGTGCCGAGCGGCTACCTCAGCGGGGTGAAGGCGAGCGCGGCCTGTCGCGCCGCGGGAAAGCGCTTGTGCACGCGCACCGAGTGGGTCCTCGCCTGTCGGGGGCAGGCGGGGCGCAAGTTCCCGTACGGCAACAGCTACCAGCACGGCGTCTGCAACGTGTTCCGCGGAACGCATCCCGCGCGGGTACTGCATGGGAACGCGAGCCGCCATCACCTCGATCCGCGCCTCAATCGCGTGTCCGATGCCGAGGGGCCGCTGCTCCGGAAGACCGGGTCGCTCCCCGAATGCCGGAGCGACTGGGGAGACGACGCCATCTACGACATGGTCGGAAACCTCGACGAGTGGGTCGACGACGGCTCGTTCCTCGGCGGGTTCTACGCGCGGAGCACGCGCGAGGGCTGCGATGCCCGCGTGAGCACGCACCCGCCGCACTATTTCGACTACAGCCTCGGGACCCGCTGCTGCCTCTGAGCCCGAAGCCGCACTGCCCGTCGAGAACTTGGTATTCCGTTGTAGGGAAAGGTAGGCTTGTGCCGATGATGCGCCTGACCAAAGCGGTGGTGCTCGGCGGAGCTCTGATCGCCCTCGGCTGCGGTCACCCGATGAGCAGAAAGCTCGAAGGGACCTGGTATGGCGACGGCGTCGAGGCTTTCGAGGAGCGGCACGTCGCGCGCGCCACCGGCTGGGCAAAGAGTCTTCGGTTTACCTTCTCCGGCTCGCAGCTGACCATCTCGATCGCGGCCGAGGAGCCGCGGAACGGCGAGTATCGAATTCGCTCGGTCAGAAATTCGCAGGTGTTGCTCGCCGTGCGGCGCCCCGATGGGCGCGAGGATCTGGCTCAATTCGAGCTCGACGGCGAGCACACGATGCGCTGGAAAGTCGGTGAAGACCGCGCGATCGTGCTGCGCCGGGAGCTGTGACGGCAAGAACGTCGAGCACGCCCGTCGCCTGGTGTGCGTCGTAGCTTCCGGATGAGCGCTTCCCGGAACGGAGTTGCGCGCGTCCACCGGGCAGCGGCCCGGCAACTGGCGGAAAACACGGACCTTCGGCCCTCCGGTCGTGGGAGTGCTCGGGCCGCGGCCGGGGTTCCCCGAAACCGGTGCGGGTTTAG
>QGUH01000517.1 GCA_003242355.1 Pseudomonadota bacterium | reverse complement strand
GCACGTTCGGAGCGCTCGGTTGCTACAGCTTCCAGCCGACGAAGCCGCTCGGTGCGTTCGGCGACGCGGGCATGGTCGTGACGAACGACACGGAGCTCGCGGAGCGTTGCCGGCGGGCGCGCGTCCATGGCGCCACGGCGAAGCACCACCACGCATCCATCGGCGGCAACTACCGCATGGATGCGCTGCAAGGCGCCGTGCTTCGCGAAAAGCTCCCGCTCTTGCCGGAGTGGCTCGCGCGCCGGCGGGCGCACGCGCGCGCCTACTCGGAGGCGCTCGCCGGTGTCGAGAACCTGGTTCTGCCCGGGGAGCGGCCCGAAGCCGAGCCGAACGGAGCGCTCTACACGGTTCGCGTGACCAGTGGGCGGCGCGACGCCGTCGTGCGCGCCCTCGCCGAGCGCGGCGTGGAAAGCGCCGTTCACTATCCGCTTCCTTTGCATCGTCAACGCGCGCTGCTCGAGCTCGGGCTCGGGGAACCAGAAGGCGCGCACCCGGTCGCCGAACGGGCAAGTCGTGAGGTGTTGTCACTTCCGCTCTACCCGGAGCTCTCCGAAGCGGCGCGCGCGCACGTCGTGCGATCGCTCGTTGCGGCGCTCCGCTGACGCGCGCAGGTCGTGCGATTGCTCGTTGCCGTCCTCCACCGAGGCGTGCGCAGGGCGCGCGATCCCTCGTTGCGGATCTCCACTGACGCGCGTACACCTTCCGTCACCGCGCGTTGCGGTCTCCCTGACGAGCGCCATCGTGCGATCACTGGTTGTGGCGCCTTCCCGACGAGCGCACGTCGGGCAATTGCTCGTTGCGGATCTCCACTGACGCGCGTACACCTTCCGTGACCGCGCGTTGCGGTCTCCCTGACGAGCGCCATCGTGCGATCACTGGTTGTGGCGTCTTCCCGACGAGCGCACGTCGGGCAATTGCTCGTTGCCGTCCTCCACTGACGTGCGTACACGTCCTGTGATTGCTCGTTGCGGGTCTCCACTGACGCGTGCACACGTCCTGTGACTGCTCGTCGCGGCGCTCCCCTGAGGTGTGGGTTCGGGAGGCCTGAATGCTCGTCGCGACTCTCACCCGACGCGACCTCATAGCGTGTGAACGTCGTTACGTCTCTCCGATGAGGTGCGGGTTTGGGGCGGGTGACCCCTCGCGGTGGCCCCGCGCTGACGTGCGTTCCAGAGGGGCGTGCTAGGCTCGGAGGGCGCGCGCCCCACGGCGCAGGCGAGGTCGTCATGACGAGCTTTCGCACCCTGGGCGGAGCCGGTCCCCTCTCGCCCCTCGAACAGGAGATCCTCAAGGAAATCGCCGAGGCGCTCGGGCGAAGCGGCGAGCGGCTCGAACGGGCGATCGCTTCGTATTGTGCGATTGCCGCCGAGGCGGGCGCGGATCCCGATCCCGTACAAAGGCGGCGGCTGGACGCCGAGCGCCGCGAGATCCGCCGAGCCCGCGAAGCGCTGATCATCCAACGCGAAGCGCTCGGCGCGCGCACGCACGACGCCGTCGATCGACACTACCCCTTGCCATTCCCCGAGCACGAGCTCTACGCCGCCGACGACGACTGCGAGCCCTGACGCGCCGTCGGCGTCTCCGGCTCGTCGCCGCAGACGAAAGCACGGAGATTCACCCGCTCCCGCGCGGGCTTTACACCGAACGTGACGAGGTCAGAGGGCGACGGAGGGCGTACTTAGAGCGCCGATCGGCTTGACCGATCGGCGTTCTAGTGCACCGCAAATCAGATGCGAACAACGTTTCCGGGGGCGATTGCAGCAGGATAGGCTGGAACCTGCGCTCGCGTCCTCGATCTTCCGGCCGCCCCTCTCGTCACCTCCGAGTCGCGCCCCAGACCGCCGACCGCCCTGGCAGCCACCCGGCTTTCGCTGATGGGGCACGTTCGGCTGGAACTCGGATCAGCGCGCGGAGCGCGGCTTCTCGAAGAGGCTCAAGCGCCCATGCCGAAGCCATCCGGTGCGCAAAAGCCAGGTTTCTGCAGGAACTGCGGCAGGCGAGTCTCCGCCCCGGGCCAACACTCGAGGCACGAGCTCGGGTGCGCAACGAATCGGGGCGCCCGCGAGCTCTGCGAAATGCTCGAAATGCGGAGCGGGAGAGAATGGATCGACCGCTGCCCTGTCCGTTGGCTCGTGCTTTCGAAAGTTGCCGAGAACGTAGGCGAGCGCATGCCGAACGGCTCGTGGGGTGGTGAGCGCGCGCCCGTGCCACCGCTCGTCCCAGAACTTTCCCTTGCGAAACAGCAGCCGGTTGACGTTGCGCGCAACGCGGATGCCGAAGCCCCTCAGGCCCGAGCTCAGCGTGCGTGTGTCGCGCGCTTCGACGATGAGGTGCACGTGGTCGCCTTGCACCGAATAGTGGACGATACGAAAGTCGTTCGGCGCGCGACGGTTCGCGGCGGCAATGGCCCCACGCAACGTGGGAAAAACGGACTGCGAACGCAACGGCCGCACCAACGCACGGTGCGTGACCAGAACCGGATGCGCCCCCGTGTGTTCAGGACGCCGCCGATGCGGAACGCCCGGGCGTTTCTTGACGCGCTTACGCCGGGCCCCGCGACGCCGACCACCCCGATCCTTCGGAAGCTTCAACGAGAGCTGCCGCATTTCGAACGAACGAATAATACACTTCGTCACTGGACTCTGAAATAGAAATCGACACGCATTCTGCTCATCGCCTGTTCGGTTGCTCGGGGTACTGGCGCGCTGCCATCGACAAGCGGACGCACGGCGGGCTCTCATGGCTGCTCTCGATGTCGATCGATGCTCTGCTCGGGGTACTGGCGCGCTGCTATCGGCAAGTGGACGCACGGCGGGCTCTCATGGCTGCTCTCGATGTCGATCGATGCCCGCAGAAACAAAGAAGAACACGCGCTTCGGAACACGCACGTTCCAAATGGTCCGCAGCGCAGACGACCTCATATCCGCGCCCTCTGCCTCGGTTCGACTCCTTGAAGCCTGCGGCACAGCCGCGAGGAGTGGTGTTCGGCGCACGCTCTGCTCGCGAGGTCGCGCTTCCCATCTGGTCCTCGCTGGTCGAGCTCGCCGGAGTGCGCCACCCTATCCGCCCAATCAACAGCTGAAGAGCGCGAGCTTCGCGTACCCTTCCGCGCACGCCACGCATCCGCACCGCGCTCGGACTCGCGCCCGCCATATTCGCCCTTTCAAATCCCAGGCGGACCCGAAAGGGGGACGAGCTCGGACGCCGTGCCGACCTGCGCGGCGGCGCCGACGGACGACATCTGCCCAATCGAAGGGCCAGAGCGCTGCCTTTCGCGGGCCCTGGCGAAGGTCAAGAGCGCAGGCTCCACGAGCACGTGCCAGCGGCCAGAGCGCAGCCTTCACGCGCACTTGTCGGCGGCCAGAGCGCAGGCTCCGCGAGCACGTGCCAGCGGCCAGAGCACAGGCTCCGCGCACTCTGGCGCGCACGCCACGCATCCGCACCGCGCTGGGACTCGCGCCCGCCATATTCGCCCTTTCAAATCCACGCCGGATCCGACGACGAACTCGAAGCAGCTTGCACTCGCCGCCGCGCTTCGGGGCGTCGCGGCTACGATATCCGCCCAATCAAGAGCGAAGGGAGCGACGGTTTCAGCGTAGTGCGGGGCGCGCGTTACCGGCGTCACGGCTCGCGGAACCGCTTCGTTGCCCTCCGCAGCACGACGTGTTGCGTGAAGCTGCGCCAGGATCCGTCACGCTGATCGACACCAATGATCGCTGAATCGACGCTCGCCACGCACGAGCCAGACGACGAGGTGAGCGGGCGCATGCCGAACAGCGCGGCCGTCGACCGCCGCGATGAGAATGCCCGATCTTTTCGAGCGAGAACCGGTGTAGAGGCCTAGCCCTGCGCATCGCCCGACGTCCGATTATGCGAACCATACCGGAATCACGAAGCTGACTTAGTGTCGTTCCGACATCGCCCGACGTCGGATTGGGCGAAGCCGTAGCGGAATCACGAACGCTGACTCCCCACGGGCTTGCGTGTGGGCGCCCGTTCGGGGTGGCGTGCTTAGTGTCGTTCCGACATCGCCTGACTTCGGTTTGGGCAAACC
>QGUH01000516.1 GCA_003242355.1 Pseudomonadota bacterium | reverse complement strand
GTGACCCAGGCGATGGTAGGGTGCTGAGCGCGGGGGGCGAGGCCGTCCGCGCGGCGCTGATGAGCACGATGTTGACGTTGGGACAGCGGGCGCGCAGACGGCCGAGGGCCTCGGGCGCGTTCTGCCCGAGGGGTGAGAGGTCGACGAGCGCGACGTCGAACTCACCGCGGATGAGAGCGAGGTCGAACTCCGCCGCGGTGCCGACGAGCATGGTGGTGAGCCCGTGCGGCTCGAGCGCGAGCTCGATGAGCGAGCGAACGGCGGCGTCGTCTTCCACGACGAGCACGCGCGTACCGGCGAGGCTCGCCGCCGAAAAGCGTTGATGCGGGTGCGGCGCCGAGCGCGCTTCGACCGTCGGCCAGGTGAGCTCGAAACACGCGCCCGGCCCGGAGCCGACGACATCGAGCCGCCCACCGTGAGCGGCCGCGAGCTGGTACGAGTGGCGCAGCCCGATCCCAGCACCGCCCCGACGCGTGGACACGGGCCCGTTGAACAAAGAGCTGACGCGCTCCGGAGCGATGCCCGGACCTTCGTCGCGCACGGCGAAGACGACGTGCGAGTCTTCGTCGCGAATTTCGAGCGTAACGTGACGGCCACGCGGCGTGAACGCCACTGCGTTGAGCAGCACGTTCGTCAGAATCTGCAGCACGGCACCGACGTTGCCGATGCGCGCGTGTGCGCCCGCTTCGGGCATGAGCACGAGCGTGACGCCGCGCCGTTGCGCTTCGGGAGTGACCCCGGTAACGGCACTGCGCGCGACGGCCTGCGCACTGCTCTGCCCCGATGCAGACTCGGGCACTTCGGCGCCGATTGCCGCGCGTGCGACGCTGTAGCCAAGGCGCGCATGCGTGCGCGCAATGTCCAACGCTTCTCGATCGGGGCCCGCGGGCAGCTTGTCACGAAGGACGTCGAGCCAGCCGAGAACGACGGTGAGCGCGTTCGAGACTTCGTGCAGAGCGCCGGCAAGCTCCTGCGTGCGCTCGTCCGTTGGAGCGCTCGAGGTCATTCGTGCTCGCGTCACGAACCAAAACTATTACACAAATTCCAGCGGGGCCAGCTCTTTGTGCCCATGCGTGAAACTTCCGACTCCTCGCTTCACGATCATCGAAATATCACAGCACAATCCGCCGGGGTGTCGTCCGTCCATATCCCCCATTCACCCAGCATGACGAAACGGAAGGTGGCGCACCGCACCTGCAGGAACGGCGGCGCGTTCGCTGATCGACTGCATGGATCTGCCGCGGCTCGAGCAACGACCGGTCGTCCGAAGACGGTGCGTCCGTCCAGTAGGTGTCAGTGAGGAAGGACCCAGTTGATTGGATTCAGGCCGCCTTCTTCCCATCGATTAGGGAACGCCCCCGGGGTGCAGCGACGCTGGAAGGTGAAGGACGAAGCTCGCGTCGGTGTCGAGGCGTGCTTCCGCAACGGGCACCGCCGCACGCGCGCGCGCGATGTCGTCGGTTGGCTCGTTGCCCTCGTCGAGCAAGGCGTACGCGCGGAGGTGCGCCCTGGAGAGCGCCACCGCCGAATCGGTCAGACCGCTCACGCTCACCGTTCCCTCGAGCCTGACGGGCAACGGTAATCGCAAAAGTCCGAGCTCCTCCGAATCCTCCAGGCGAATTCCGGGCATGACGAGCCAGGCGAGCCGTGTGCCGTCCGGTGGTCTCACCGATACGTCGAGCAGGCCGCGATCCGTGTCGAGGCGGAAGCGCCCGCCGCGATCGGCGATGAGCGCGCTCACCGGGCGCGGTACGGGCGGCGCGTCTCCGAGCATGCGATCGAGCACGGGCGCCGAGGCCGCGGAGGGAGACACGGTGGCCCAGACGTTGGCGCCGAGAGCGCCATCACCCGTGCCCGGAACGAGCACGCGCCCCGACAACGCCGGCGCGGGATCGAGCTCGATCGCGCGTCCCGCCTGCACCGCTGGCTCGGGCGCGACTTCCCAGATCGTCTCCGCGATCGCGTAGCCGATATCGAAGCGATCGGGGAGCACCGCAGGAACGGCGTGCACCGCATACGTTCCGGGAATGACGTCCGCCCGGAACCAACCGTCGGCGTCCGTTTCGACCACTCGCACGAACGACGCCAGCGTCCCGGGGGAGGCTTGATGAATGCGGGTCGCGGTGAGCGTGACCGAGGCGCGCCGCGGCTCCCCCGTCGCGCGATCGATCACCTGCCCTTCGAGGCGCACGGGCCGAGGCAGGGCCGCCACGAGCTCGATCGTTCCCGAGCCCTGCGTGAAGATCTCGAGCGCGGCCCGTTCGAAGAAGAGCGTCGGGGCGACCACGTCTTCGGGCGGCGTGAGCCGCACGAGCTCCTTGCCCGCCGTGTCGGGCGCCCTGTCGTCGGCGTGCGCGACGGGCAAATAGGCGATTTGAACGGAATGCGCGAGCTTGTTGCTGCCCGCTTGCTGGGCGAGGCCGAGCGCCGCGCGCGTCGAGATCACCCGACCCGTAGCGGGCTCGATCATGTCCACGAACCACCCGGACAGCACCTGGCCGCTCGCGGCAGGAACGCGGATCGTGAGCGCGAGCTGCGCCGGTGCGGGCACCTCGAGCGTGAGATCGACGGGACCGCCGACGAGGCGCTGACCGAGCAGGAGCTGCGGCGGCAACCCGCACGAGGGGGGTTGCCCCTCCATGGTTGGCGGGTTTTGCGGGACGAGCGGGAACGGCTCGATGTACAGGTCGTACGTGCCGGCGGGCACGCGGACGTCGAAGCGGTGTGTCGAGGCCGCAGCCGGATATAGGTCGTCGGCAGTTTCGACCTCGGCGAAGCGCGTTGCTCCGGTGAGCCCGAGCCGTCGGTCCGAAGGCGAAAGGCTCACGCGCACCGGGATCGTGCCATCGGTGGCCGGAAGCACGCGCGTGCGCGCGCGCCGCCCCTCGAACTCACACCCGGCTGGAACCGTTTCCTTCACCCGGCCGCGCACGCTCGACGTGTCTTCGAGCTCGAGCTCCACGAAGCCCCCGGACACGGGCACCGACTGCAGCACCGTGAGTCGCTCGCCCGCAAACCTGCCGGCGGCCGCCGTGGGCGTGACCTCGAACAAGAGCGTGGAGAGCGAGCCCGACCGCGTGAAGCAGGCGCGTTCGCTGCAAAAACCGCCCGGGCCACAATCCGAGTCGGTCTCGCACTCGTTGACGGCGACGGGGCGCTCGCGTTCGGCGAGCGCGGTTACGGTGCAGCCGCTGCCGAGCGTGAGCCCCAAACCGAACACGGAGACGGCAGCGCTCGGCACCCACGCACGGGTCATTGCTCGATCTCCGAGCGGGTGGGGCAGTCGATCAGCGTGTCGCGCGCGTCCGCTGGCGGATCGAGATTCAGCCACCAGGTCGCCATCGCCGTGTCGTACTGCGCGTCGATGACGTGCGGCCGCGCCTCGTTGAGATTCCACGTGCTCTCGTGCGAAACGAGCAACGTGATCGGGTGGCACCCCGCAGGGTGCGCCGACCCGATGTGCCACTCGAATTCGATCGCACGGGTTACGTCGTCGAAGGTCGACGGCTGAACGCGGTTCTGCAAGCCGATCACCGTCGATCCAGGAAATCCGTAATCGAAGTGGAAGGCCCACCACAGGGCCTCGCCATTGTCCTCCGAGCGCACCGGCACCACGAAGTTGATGCTCGCATCACCGGTTCGTCGATCGGCGACCAGGATTTCGCCGATCAGTGGCTTGGCCGCGACGAGATCGAGGATCGGCGGCGTGCGCGGCGGCTCGCGGTACTCCGGCGGATCGGCCACGAGGCATCCGGAGGCGAGCACCGACGAGAGCGCGAGCGACGGGCAGACCAGGCGTCGTTCACGAAGCATCGAAAGGGGCGCCATCGACGTCACGGCTCGGCACTGCTTTTCGGCAACCACCGCCCGCCGCATTGTGCGCGTCGGTCGCTCGCCGGTCAAAGCCCGTCGGGACGGCCGCCGCGGGAACGCGCGGGCCGGAAGCGCACCTCGGCGTACTCGAGGCTCGTCGCCATTTGGAAGAGGCTGCGGATGGAGGCGTCCGTGGCGCACAGCTCGCCGAGGTCCGCCTCGCTCGACAGCCGGTCGAGCGCGGCGGACC
>QGUH01000515.1 GCA_003242355.1 Pseudomonadota bacterium | reverse complement strand
GCGAGCGGCTTGAAGCCCCGACTTTCGCCGAATCCGGACCTCGAAAAGATCACGGCGGTCGCCGAGGAATGAGCCGGGGTACCCCGTGAGCCGGTGTACCCCGTGAGCCGGCGCGCCTCATGGGCCTGTTCGACCCCTCGCGCTGCCGGCCGGCGACCGACGAAGAGCTCGCGAAGGCCGAGTGGCGCGTGGTCAACGGCAAGGTGTGCGCGCCCCCGCCCAAGGACTACTCGCACTGGGACGATTTCGAGTCGAGCCAAGTGCTCCAGCGGGACGACCCGACCTCGTTCGTCGCGATGAAATGGAAAGTGAAGGACGGCCCTTCCGCGGCGACTCCAGGGAGCGTGCGCTGGCCGTACCGCTTCGGCGCCTCCGACAACGCCTACGTGCACACGAATCCGAGCGACGCCGGGGCGGACATCTACGAGGCCACGGTCGAGACCATCCGCAAGTTCGAGTACAGCTATCCTTTCACGTACTTCCGGCGTCAGCGGCGCGACTACTACTATCCGGCGATCCCCGGCAGCACCGCCTACCGCTTCTTCGAACGGCTCCGTTCGTTCCACTGGCTCATCGCCAACGGCAACGCGCAGCTCGAGAGCTTCGACGCGTTCGAGGTGGCCGCGGAGGACGACGACTGGTGGCGTCCGTACGTGATGGCAGAGTCGAAGATCTTCGACGCCCTCGCGCGCACCATCCTGCTCCCGCAAATCGGGCCGTACAACGTGGAAATCCAGGAGGTCGACGCCGCGCGCGCGGTCTACGACACCGACCCCTCCGCGACGGCCGAAACGCTTTTTTCGCTCGACGCTTCCACGGGGCGCTACGTCGATCCCGACTACGATAGCTCCCCGACCGCGGGCGGCTCCTGGGAGTACCTCGACTGGGTCCACCGCACCGGGTTCTCCTTCGAGAAGTCGCTGGCCGCGCTGGCGCTCACCGACGGTCGTCCGAACCTGATGACGATCAACCGCGAGAACTATCTCGATGGTCGCGATCCGTTCATCAACTTCCGGAGCGACATGCCGGCCGCGGTCGATCGCCTGCTCGGCGGGCTGTTGTCGGGCGACTGGGAGACCATCGCCCCGCACGTGACGAACTTCGAGGCGCCGAGCGTCGAGCTCATCGATCTCGCGGCGACGGAGCCGACGCGCCCCGCGAACGCGACGCTCTTGTTCCCCAACGTGGGCTACAAGCAGCAACTCGGCGCGCTGACCTTCGCGCACGTCTTCGCCCGGCTGAACACGGACCTTACCCTCGCGAACAAGCTGCGCATCTGGGTGGCCGGGTCCGACGGCGAGATGACGATCCCCGAAGATCAGAAGGCGCTCTTTTACAACCCGGAGAGCGGCCTCACCTACGTCGCGCGCCGCTACGGTCCCGACGTCATCGACGGCAAGACGGTCGACGCGGGAATCGGCTCCCGCATGCTCGCGCGCGCCAACGCGCTGCTCGCCGGCACGGCGGATCGCCCCGGGGCGTTCGAGGTCCAGCGAGACGAGGATGGGGCGCCGCTCTACGACGAACGCGGCCTGCCCGTGCTCGCGCTCGACGAAAACGGCCGTCCCGTCGTTGCCGACAGCGCGATGCTCGGCCAATTCCGTAAGTTCGTGGGTCTCGTCGACGCCGCCGTGCAAATCGCACGCACCGTCGGCTACGGACCGTTCAACGGAGGGCTGCCCACCGCGGGCGATCTGAACTGAGCCCCGATTTCGGGCCGAACCGATTCCGGTGCGGCGCGCGGCGTCGCGCCGGAATCAGCCCCCCTCCCCTTCGAGCGGCACTGCGGCGAGCGCTGCCGCAGCGTGCTCGGGCAACACCGGGTTGATCGACATGCCGCTGCCGAGCTCGAAGCCGGCCGGCGTCGTCAGGCGCGGCAGCACGTCGATGTGCCAAGCGAAGTACGGCTCGTCCTCGTCGCCCACGGCGACCGTGTTCACCGTCAGATTGAAGGCGGGATCCCCGAGCACCCGATCGAGCCGGCGCAGGACGTCCCGAAGCAGCGCGGCGAGCGGTCGGAACCCGGCCTCGTCGGCGGCGACGAAGGAAGCGCGCGGCACGCGTGGCTGAATCCGCACCTGGTACGGCACCTGCGAGGCGAACGGCAGAAACGCGACGAACGCCTCGTTCTCGGCCAGCACGCGCACCTTCGCGGCGAGCTCGGCCTCGAGCAGGGCGGCGTAGAGATTCTGGGACGTGAGATCGAAGTACTCGGTCGCGATCGCGTGGCGCAGACGGAGCATCCGCGGCACCACGGACGTCGCGGCGATCTGCCAGTGCGGATGCGAGAGCGAGCAGCCCGCGGCCCGTCCGTGGTTCTTGAACACGATGACGGCGCGGATCCGAGGCTCTCGCGTCAGGGCCACGAATCGCCCGTGGAGCACGCCGAGCAGCGTCTCGACGTGATCGCGAGAAAGGTCCTGAATCCGTTTCGCATGATCGGGCGAGTCGATGACGACCTCGTGGATGCCGTACCCGCCCCTCTCGTGAAAAACCGGAGTGATCGCGACCGAGCCGGGCTCGGCGGTGCGATCGAGCGCCGGATACTTGTTGGGCACGACCCGAACCTGCCAGCCCCCTGCCGCATCGGGCGCGCGGGCGATTTCGGTCGGAGTGAGGTGCTCGTTGCCCGGGCAAAACGGACACGCCACCGCCGCGTCGTCCCACGCTTGCCGGGCCACGAACGCGTTCGGGCGCGCCGCGCGGGCGGGCGCGTACAACACCCAATCGTTGATGGTGACGTCGTGTCGAAGGACCGGCTCGTCGGACGCGCTCATCGGCGGTTCGGGGGGTTCGAGAGCACGCGTTTTACGAGCGCGAGCTCGTCGCGCAAGAGGCGCGGCAGGAGGAAGTTCTTGCGCACGTGCTCGTGCGCGGCCGCGCCGAACGCCCGTCGCAGCTCCGAATCCTTCAACAACTCCAGCATGTCCGAGGCGCATTCCTCCGCGGAATCCACCAGATACCGTTCGAAACCGGCAGGGTACTGCATGGGAATCCCGCCTGCCCTCCCGGCGACCACCGGCCGGCGCTTCCAGAACGACTCGGAGACCACGAGGCCGAACCCCTCGCGCACGGACTTCTGGATCACGAGGTCGCAGGCGCGCTGGAACGCGTTCACCTCCATGCTGCCCACGCCGGCGAGATTCGTGAACACGAAGATGTCCGGATCGTCCTCCGTCTCCCGCTGAACGAGCGAGAGCAGCTGCCACCCTTCGGGATCGTCGCCGGCGATAGCCCCGACCAGCGCGAGCTGCAGCCCGGGCATCTCTTGCCGCGCAATCCGAAACGCCTGAATCACTCCCATGGGATCCTTCCACGGATCGAAGCGGGACACCTGGACCACGAGCGGCCGGTGGACGTCCACGCCGGCGTTGGCGACCACTTGCCGGCAGAGCTTCTCGGGAAGATCCATGTTCTTGGTCGAGAGCGGATCGATGGCGGGCGCAATGAACGCCGTGTGCGGCACCCGGATCCCCGGGAGCAAGAACTCGCGCATCGTGAATACCACGGCATCGTACAGGTCGATGTACGGCAACAGGAACGCCGCGACCTCCGTGTTCGGATCGGAGGTGTCGATGTGGCAGCGCCAGATCCAGCGCGCATCCCGCCGCCCCGCGGCTTCGAGAAAAGCGACCGGCTGCGGATCGTGGACGATGTAAACGTCGTACTCCGCGTGCAAAAGCTTCGCGCTCTCGCGGTTCACGTGCAGATAAATCGCCTTGTCCGCCTCCGTCAGGGCGTAGCTCGCTCCTTGCAGCGCGTTGTGGAGCGCTTTGGTCACGCTGAAGAACTCCGGCGTGCCCTGAACCAACCGCCAGTCGGTGCAGAGCCCGAGCGCGTTCGCGAACGGCACGTTGCGCGCGAGCAGCTCGGCCACGCCGCCCCCGAACCCGGTGGAGTTGACGTGGCAAATGCGCACACCCTTGAGCTCGCGCGCCAGCGCCTGCAGCTCGTCGAAGAGCGCCGCGTCGACCAGATGTCGGTACCCCTCGATGCTGGTGAGGTGGGCGGACGAGAAGCGCTGTGCAGAGACCTTCGGCAGCATGAATTCCTCCGAATCCCGAG
>QGUH01000514.1 GCA_003242355.1 Pseudomonadota bacterium | reverse complement strand
ACGAGGAGGGCGACGACTACGACGAGGTCTTCGGGGATCGCGAGGTTTCCGGCACGGTCGAGGTGCGCCGGAGCGTCGTCATCAGCGGCGGCGTGCTTCAGCGCGTAGGGGCGCCGCAAGGCACGTTCGTGCGGCGCAAAGACGGCTCGTTCCGGCGCTTGCCGATGAGCGCGGTCAAGCTCTCGGGCGGCGCCGGAACGGCGATCCGCGCCGAGCAGCATCATCGGCCGGGACGCCTCGGGACGGGCCAGGAAGGCGCCGAGGATCGACAGCTCAAGGAGATCACGGCGCTCATCGACAAGCGCCAGTTCGATCTCATCACGCGGCCGGATTCGGGGCTCGTGGTGATCCAGGGCGGCGCCGGCAGCGGCAAGACGACCATCGGCCTGCATCGCCTCGCCTACTTGAGTTACCGCGATCCGCGGCGGTTCCGCCCCGATCGCCTGCTCGTCATCGTCTTCAACGACGCGCTCGCCCGCTACATCTCCGGCGTGCTGCCCGCGCTCGGGATCAACGGCGTCGCGATCCGCACGTACGAAGACTGGGCGCGACGGTTGCGCCAGGCGCTGCTCCCGTCGCTCCCCGCGACGCCGCGCGACGACACACCGGGCGTCGTGGTGCGCTTGAAGAAGCATCCGGCGATGCTCGGCGTGATCGACGCGCACGTCGCGCAGGTCACCGAGCGGCTCGACGGGGAAATCCGTGCGGCGCTCGACGGCGATCCCGCGGCGGGCCCGATCCTCGAAGCGTGGGAAGGAAGCAAAGGCCGAGTGCTCGCCCATCGCTTGCACGCGCTCGCGACTCGGCTCGAAGGCCCCGAGGGACGCGCGCTCACCTCGAACGCGCGCGTCGCGCTCGAGCGCATCACGCGCCGAGGCATCGCCACGGCGCGCGACGTGGTCCAGCACTGGGCCGAGCTGTTCTCGGACAAGCGGGCGCTCGAACGGAGCCTCGCCACGCTCGCGCCGGGTGCTTTCCAGGAAGGAGAGCTCGAGCGCGCGCATGCGTGGTGCGCGGCCCGCATCGCCGAGGTCCTCGAGCACCTCGCGGAGCGTGCCGAGCAGAAGGAAGAGCGCCGTGCGGCCGCCGAAGGCGACGCAGAGAGCACGCCGCGCCGCACGGGTCCCAAGAAGGATGCCGAAGACGAAGGAGACGACGACGAGCTTTCGGGACCGCTCGCGGGCGTGGACGGGCGCGAGATCTCGGAGCGCGCGGCGCTCGACGTCGAGGACGACACGCTCTTGCTGCGGCTCTGGCAGCGACTGCGCGGCCCGCTCACCCGCAACGTGAACAGCCGCGAGCCGGTGATCTACGAGCACATCCTCGTGGACGAGGCTCAAGACCTGAGCCCGGTCGAGCTCGCCGTCGTGCTCGGCACGGTGAGCCGCGCCGAGAGCGTCACGCTCGCCGGCGACGTCCAGCAACGCCTCTTGCTCGACAACGGCTTCACCGATTTCCGCTCCACGCTCGCGCTGCTCGACCTGTCCCACGTCGAGGTCGAGCCGCTCAAGCTGAGCTACCGCTCGACGCACGAGATCATCGAGTTTTCGCGCCGCGTGCTCGGGCCGCTCGCGACCCCGGACGCTCCCGAAGCGACCCGCTCCGGCGCGCCGGTGGAAGTGTTCGAGTTCGGGCACACGGGCAACGCCGTCGCCTTCTTGGTCGAGGCGCTGCGCGAGCTCATGAGCAACGAGCCGAACGCGTCGGTTGCCGTGATTGCCCGCTTCCCGGAGCAGGCGGACGCGTACGCCGAAGGACTGATACGCGGCGAGGTTCCGCGCGTTCGGCGCATCGCCGAGCAGGACTTCCCCTTCAAGCCCGGCATCGACGTCACCGACGTGCGGCAGGTCAAAGGGCTCGAGTTCGACTACGTGGTGCTCGTCGAGGTCTCGGAGTCGTCGTACCCGGCCGACGACGAGGCCCGCCACCTCTTGCACATCGGCGCCACGCGCGCGGCCCACCAGCTCTGGATCCTGTACACGGGCAAGCCGAGCCCGCTCTTGCCCAAAGAGCTGATCGAGGGATCCTAACGACCCCTTGGGACCCGAAACCCTTCATCCCTCCCTTTCTCCGAACGGCCGCGTCGCGGGATGGCTCGCGCTCGCGGGGCTGCTCGGCGCGTGCGCTTCCGCGCCGAAGCCCGCGACCGAATCGCCGGCGTCTCTGCCCGAGGCCGAGCTCGCAACGGACCGGCGGCCCGAGCGGCCGCACACCCCTCCGGTGCCCGAAGACGTGGTGGCGCGCGCAGCGGGTCCGGTGCGCGCGCTGCGACTCGGCGACGGCGCGGAGCTCACGCCGGCAGAGCTCGCGCGCGAGCTGCTCGACGCCGACGCGGTGTGCGCGGGCGAACGGCACGGCGAAGCCAAGCAGCACTACGCCGAGCTCTGGTTGCTCGAGCTCCTCGCCGATCGGGCGCGTGCCATGCGGCTCGAGCTCGGGCTCGGCCTCGAGATGTTCGAGCGCCGGCACACGCCCGACCTCGCGCTGTTCGGCGCGTTCCGCATCGACGAGGCCGAGCTGCTCGAGCGCACGGAATACGAGAAAACCTGGGGATTTCCTTTCGCCTATTATCGACCGCTGCTCGCGCGGGCGCGCGATCTGCGCGTCGCCGTCGTCGGGTTGAACGCGCGTCGATCACTGGTGCGCCGAATCGCGACGGTCGGGCTCGACGGGCTCACCGATCAGGAGCGCTACCAGTTGCCCGAGCTCGACCTCGGCGACACCGAGCACCTCGCGGAGTTCGAGCGTCGGATGCAGAACCATCCCGGACGCGCTCCCGGCTACTATGCGGCTCAGGTGGTGTGGGACGAAACCATGGCGGATACGGCAGCGCGCTGGGTGCTCGCGCACACGCCCGTGCGCCGCCTGCTCGCGGTCGCCGGTCAAGCTCATTGTCACCGGAGCGCGATTCCCCTGCGCGCCGAGCGGCGTGGCCTCGTCTCCGTGCGCGCCGTGCTGCTCGCGAGCGAAAAGCCGTCGCCCGAAGCTGCGCGCGGATACGACTACGCGCTCATCGTCGACTGAGCCGCTCGAAACACGAACGGCGACACGGCACTCCCCCCCCCTGTGCGCGGATACGACCGCCCCGTCATCGACTGAGCCCACGACGTGTTCCATGAACGCCAGCACGACTAGAGCGACAAACGGTTAGGAACGCGCCGAAATATGCGGAAAACAGCGTCGAACAGAGTGCCCGCGTGGGGAGGGGCCCCGCCGAGTTCACCTCGGCGGGGAGGGGCGGCGCGTGCCGCCCCTACGAAACGAGGCTAGAACGCCGATCGGTCGAACCGATCGGCGTTCTAGGCGGTCATCGACTGAGCCGTTTCGGGCGCGAGCGGCAGCACCGCGCGATCCACGTGCGCGCGGTGAACGCGCATGCTCGCGTCCACGCCCACCATTTCTCCCGGGGCGAGCGGGATCCAGACGTTTTCGCCGTGGAGCGGCTCGCTCGAGACGACGAAGTGGTTCACGATGCCCGTCGTCGAAGGGGCTTCGCACGCGGGAGAAAGACTCGCGCACACGTCACGATCCGCGCAGCGCTTCTTGTACGTCGAGACGTGGAGCTCGCGCCCTCCCTGCGTGGCAATCAACACGCGCCCATCCGACGCGAGCAGCGTGAGCGTGGCCGGCGTCTCGGCGCTCGCGTCGCAGATCGCCCGCACGCGGCGAACCGTGTTGCGCAACGCGCAGAGCGCTTGATCGATCGTGCGCGGCTCGGCGAGCGGCCCGAACGCGCCGAGCTCCGTGAGGAAGATGAAGAAGACCACCTCGCTGTCGGTCTCTCCGAGAATGAAGCGCCGCAGCCGCGGTTGAACCTCGGCCACGAGCGCGTCGCGCCGCTTCTCGAAGTCGGGGATGTCGCCGTTGTGGGCAAACACCCAGCGGCCGTATTGAAATGGATGACAGTTGAACACCGTCTTCGGCCCGCGCGTTGCTCGGCGCACGTGAGCGACCACGGTCTCGGAGGCCACGACGCCGCTCAAGCGATGAAACAGCGCATCTCCGAGCGCCGTGAGCGGGCTGCGGGTGACGTGGGGCGAGCCGTCTACGAAGAAGGCCACCCCCCAGC
>QGUH01000513.1 GCA_003242355.1 Pseudomonadota bacterium | reverse complement strand
CACCCTTCGGCCCCCCCCAACGGCGCAATGCCGGGCCGAGCTTCCCTACGGCGCGGGCAACAGCGCGGCCGCCGCGTAAATCATCGCGGCGTTCCAGTTGATCGCCACCTCGTTCGACTCGAAGTCGCCCGCCGAGTCGGACCAGGTCGTCGCCGGGAGCATGCCGTTGTTCTTGTTCAACGGGCCCCCGATGAGCAGCCCCGGCCATGGCTCGGGGACGCTGTCGGCTGCCGACGGCCGGTGGTGCGGATAGTACGGCGGATCGTGCCCGAGGCCGGTGACGTACGAGCGCCCGTAGTAGTTGCGGCCGAGCAGATGATCGAATTGCAGGATGATCGCGTCGCGGAGCTTCGGGTCGGGCTCGAGCGCGGAAAGGACGCCCACGTTCAGCGTCGTGCGCGCGAGGACGCCGTTGATGCCCCAGTAATACATGTCGCCGACCGCCCGCCCGTACGGATGTTGCATCGCCTGGTTGACGATCGCGGTAACCGAGCTCCGAAGCGCGCCGGTCAAGCGCTCCACGACGGCAGGATCGCGGCCCGGCCGCTCCGAGAGCAGGTACGTGAACACGCCCAGGCTGGCCAACTGCGGCCAGTCCCAGTTCACGGGCACGGTCACGTTCGTGCCGTTCTTCTCGAAGTAGGCGAGCGCATCGGCATCACCGAACGTTTCCCAGATCTCCGCGGCTGCCCAGAGCCGGTCATCGGCGTCGGAGCTCCAGTAGCCTCCCGTGAAGCGCGCCCGCACTTCGTTGCTGGTGTTGATCTCGGTGGGATTGTCGACCAGGTAGTCCCAGGCCTTCTTGGCGGCGTTCCGGTACGTCTCGGCGAGCTCGGCGTCGAACGGCTCGAACACGCGCGCCGCCTGCGCCACGACCGCGGCGAAGTCGGCCGTCGCCGTCGTCGTCACCGGCGCGAGGAAGCGCGGATTGGTGGACGCCTCCGGACGCACCATGGCGTCGAAAGAGCGCGTGGTGACGCGATCGGCGACGCCGCCATCCTCGCGCTGCATGGAGAGCAACCAATCGAGCTGGAACTTGCACTCGTGCAAATAGTCCGGCAGCCCTCCCTGCCCGCTCTCCGGGATGTCGAGCTCGAGCGCGGAGAGCGCCGGCTCGTACTGAATCCAGGCGAAGAGCATGTTCGCGAGCGTGAGCGCGCCGTTGTTCACGTACTTGCCGTAGTCGCCGGCGTCGTGCCACCCGTAGAGCGTCACCTGCTTCTCCTCGGGCGCTCCGTACTCGTTCAGCCACGCGTCCTCCAGGTGGCAGGTGTCGTGGGAGAACGTCGTCCCCTGGTACTCGAAGTCGACGGAGGTGCCACAGCGTTGGCCGTACATGCCCAGCATCAGCACGCGTACGACCTCTTCGGCGACGTCGGGCCCGATCCGGAACGGCGGCGACTCCCCGGAGTCTTCCGCGCGCAGCCTGAACTCACCCATCTCGGCGAACTCGCTGAAGTCGGCCACACGCAGGTCGGATTCCGCGGTTTCGGCGCTCGAAATGAGCTCCGACGCGACACCCTCGTAGACCACTTCCTCGTCGGCGACGCGAACGATCTGGAATTTGCCCGTACCGCCCCGATAGGTCGCACGCTTGATCCCGTCCGGCAGGTAGCCGACGGTGTTCACGTGAACCGGATGCGCAACGGGCTTGATGCACTCGCCACCCACGATGCGTTCTCCGGTCGCGCACGATACCCTGGTCCCACCAGGGTCGCACGCCAAGAGGCAAAGCAAGCTCGCTCCGATAGGGAACCGGTACCAGGTCATGGGCGCTTTTCTTAGCCGACCCGTGCCACGACGCCAGGGGAACTCCCGCGAAAATTCGCAAGCAGCGAAGAACCCGCGAGTGGCGCGCTGCGCCGACCAAGGCAAGTGTGTTTACTCGGCACGAAACAACGCCGATTCGCGATACGAGGCGAGCGCCCGAACGACGAAAATCTTGGCGACCGCGGCGACCGGCACGGCCAAGAGCACCCCCAAGAACCCGAAAATCTCACCCCCGGCGAAGAGCGCGACGAGCACCCAGCTCTCGCGGAGCCCCACGGTCTGCCCCACGATGCGCGGCGTGATCACGAACCCTTCGAGCGTTTGGATCGCGGCATAGGCGATCACCACCCCGGCGAGCTGCGTCACGTCGAATCCCCCGAGCAACGACATCACCACGCCGGCGACGAGCGCGAACGCGCCACCGAGATACGGGATGAAGTTGAGCACGCCAGCGGCGATCCCGATGGGCGCCGCGAGCCGCACGCCGAGCGCGGCGTACGCGCTCCCGTAGAGCACGGCGAGGATCACCATCACCGTGAGCTGGCCGCGGAAGAAATGGCTCAGCACCTGATCCACCTCGCGCGCGTACTCGCTCACGCGGCCCCGGTAGCGCAGGGGAACGAGCTCGCGTGCGCCCGCGATCATGCGGTCGAAGTCGTTGAGCAGGTAGACCGCGAGCACCGGCACGATGAGGGCCGCCACGACTGCCCCGAGGAACGACGCCGTGCCGCCGATCACGATGCCGAGCAGGTTCGTCGCGGCCCCGACCGCGGTTCCCGCGGCGCCCTGGAGCTGGGCGCCGAAGCGCTCCATCCACTCGCTGGTCGAGTCCGGCACGTCGATACCCCGCGCCGAAAGCCAGCGCTCGAGCGACTCGAGCGCGACGCTGGTCTTCGCCGGAAGGTCCGCCGCGAACGCCGCCACGTCCGAGACGATGGAGGGCAGCACGAGCAACGCGAACGAGGCGACGGCCGCGAAGGCGGCGCCGAGCACGACGAGGATGGCGAACGGCCTCGGGAGGCGCAACCGCTCGAGTCGATCCACGACGGGGTCGAGGATGTAGGCGATCACGAACGCCAGGAACACCGGCGTGAGCACCGCGCGCAGCCAATAAACGACGAGGCCGATCAGCCCGACCCAGAAGAGCGAGCGCACCCCGCGCGGCAACACGATCTCGCGGCGTTCGGTGCTCATGCGAAAGACTCCGGACGTGGGCTATCGCCAGGAGGCGATGCCAGGACTGCACGTGTCCTCGGGGCCGCGACCGATGTGCTCGAGGACGAAGTCGCGAAACACCTCCGGCTCGAAGCAGTCGCTCCGGAGCGTAAATCCCCAGGCGGCGGCCGCCCAGCGCACGTCGAGCAGGGGATCGGGCGTCATCACGACCCGGCGCGCCGCACCGGTGCCGGCGCACGACGCCTCTTCGGGCAGGGCGTCGATCATGGCTCGAGCCGCCTCGAGCTCGCTCGCGCAATCCGAGCAGTGATAGAGGATGGCCACGGCGCCGTGCTCGATCGAGTGGACCCAGTATCCCCGGGGGACGGGCTCGGTGAATTCGCGGAACGCGGCCCAAGACGGGTAGTGCTTGCCGGAGCTCGGAGGATTCGAGGAGAACGTCAGCGAGGAACACTCCGGGACGTGGAGACCGAGCTCGATCGACTCCTGCGTCGTGACCGCGCCGCAGGCGCTCTCAGTGACCGTGACGGGAGAAAATTCGCCGCTCGTCACCGTGGCGCTCTCCGCGTCCGCGCCGCAGCCGGGCTCCTGCCGCGCCGGCTCCGGCTCGGCCCCACAGGCGACCACGAGGGCGGAGAATAGCGTTACGCAGCGGCAGGTCTTCGGCATCGGGAGCAGCCTACCCGCTTTCACCACCGCGGCGGCGAGTTTCGCGCCCGAATGCACCCGTGCGGGGCGACGCGAAACGCGTGCCGGAAGCGGCCAAAACGGAGCCGGACTCCGGTTGACGCACGTTCGGGCTCGCGGCACCCTTCGAGGAACTTACGCGGATGCGTTGCTCGCTCTTGCTCGTCGCCGGCATCGCAGGCTGGCTCCTCGTCGGCTGCCAAAGCCCTGAACAGGCGGCGCCTCCCGACGCGACGCCCATGCGCCCACCCATGGAGCCGCCTTCGGGAGATCCGGGGGCCGTCGCCTGTGAGGCGGCGCCGAAACCCCAGGCCCCGATCGCGCTGCTCACGCGCTCCCAGTACGACAACACGATCGAGGATCTCCTGGGCGACACGACGCGGCCCTCGACGCTGTTCCCTCCGGAAAACCAGGTCGAAGGCTTTCGGAACAACGG
>QGUH01000512.1 GCA_003242355.1 Pseudomonadota bacterium | reverse complement strand
GGCGCGCCCTGCGCTCGTATCGGTGCCGGAGAAACCGAGTCGCGCGATCGGGCTCGGGCTCACCGAAGAGGCGCTCTCCGAGGTGATGCGCTACGTGCTCATCTACATGCCGGGGTCCGCGGCCGTGATTGGCCTGTTCGTGCTGCTCCGTCGCCGCGCCGTCGAGGCGCGCTCGCGACGCGCCGCCCACCCGCGCGAGGACGAGGATGCGGCTCGATCGTGAGGCAATCGTCAACGTGATGCTGATCGTGCTCGCCATCGCGAGCGCGCTCGCGCTGGTCGTGTCGCGCGAGAAGCCGACCACGGCGGAGCTCGACCGGCGAGCGCGCAACGTGCTCGCCTCGTTCCCACGCGACCGCCTGAAGGCGATCCGCATCGAGAGCGACGCCGGCATGGTGCGGCTCGAACGGGCGAAGGGAGACGGCGTCGAAGCTCGCTGGCTTCTCGACGGCGATCCCGCACGCGTCGCCGACCCGGAAGCCGCCACGGGCCTCGTGCGCGCGCTCGAGCTCCTTCCGTTTTTGCGGGTGCTCGACACGGAGCGCGCCGAGCGCGCCGCCCTGGGGCTCGAGCCGCCGCGCGCGCGGATCCGTCTCACGTTCGACGGCGCGACGGGCGAGCTTGCCGTCGGCAAGACGGCGGCCGCGCCCTCCGATGCCGTTTACGTCGAGGCGCGCGGGTTCGGCCGTTCCGCGCCCGCCATCGGCCTCGTGCGCAAAGCGCTCCTCGACGAAGTCGTCGTTTCGCCGGACGCGCTCCGACCGCGCTGGCTCATGCCGTACGCGCTCTCGGATCTCGCGCGCATCGCGCTCCGCGTGGACGGCCACGACATCGTGCTCGAGCACGCCTCGGGTCCCTCGTTCCACGCCGCGAGCGGGCGGCGCGTGCCGCGGGCGGCGCTCGAGCGCCTGGTGCTCGAGCTCTCGCGCGCTCGCGCAGCGCATTTGCTCGAGCTCGAAGCGGCGAAAAAAGCGCTCGGCTCCGAGCCGGCCATCACGGCGCGCTTCGTGCCCCGCGACGATCGAGCGGCGGCCGAGCTCACGCTCGGCGGCACGTGCCCCGGAGCGCCGGAGCTCGTCGTGGTCGTTCGCACGAGCCCGAATCCCGCGGCGTACTGCGTCGGTACCGGGCTGCGCGACGTCTTCACGAAGCTTCCGAGCGCGCTCGAAGACACGGCGCCCTTCGTGCTCCGGGCGGACGAAATCGAAGCCGTTGCGCTCGAACGTGACGGCCGCCGCTTCGAGCTCGCGCGCAGCGAGAGTGGGTTCTCCCTGCGCGGAGCGGAAACGGTCGGCGTGGATCTCGACACCGGCAACCGCTTCCTCGAATCGCTGCTCGACGCCCACGGAGAGCTCGTGCCAAACCCGAACCCCGCCGCGCTCGGCCTCGATTCACCGGTCGGCGTCGTGCGGCTGCGCTCTTCGACGATCGAGGGCGCACCCAAGTTCGAGGAGGTCGTCGAGATCGGGCGGCCGCTCGCGGGAGGGCGCATCGCGCTGCGCCGAAAGGACGACGGGGCCGTGCTGACCGTGCCGGAACGGGCGGCGCGCGCATTTTCCCTCGATCCGAATCTGCTCCGCTCCCGGCGCTTGCTCGACTTCGGTCCCTCCGAGCTCGAACGCCTCACGATCGAGACTCCGGGGTTCGAGCAAGTGCTGCGGCGCACGGGGGACGGCAGCTTCGAGCTCGAACGGCCCAAAGGGCTCGAGCACGACGCGGGCCTCGTCCTCGACCTGATTCAGGCGCTCGGCACGCTCCGCGCCGATCGCTGGGTGGCAGCGGCGGACACGGGCGGCCATGGGCTCGAGACGCCCCGAGCCCGGCTGCGCCTCGAGCTCGTTCCGCGCGAAGGGCGACCGAACGCGCTCGAGCTTCGGATCGGCGACGAAACGCTCGGCGGATACTTCGCGACGCTCGACTCCAAGCCCGGGGTGTTCGTGTTGCCGAAGGCCTTCGTGCACGACGCGACCACACCGCTGCTCTCGCGCGGCGTCTTCGTCCGCGATCCACGCGAGCTTGCCCGAATCGAGCTCGATCTCGAGGGACGTCGCGTGACGCTCGAGCGCGCGGGCCAGAGCTTCGTCGCCCGAGACGCCGATCTGGCGGAGGCGCTGATCGAACGCCTGGTAGCCAACGTCACGTCACTGCGCGCCGAAGGCACGCTCTCGATCGGGGAGCCCCGGCCGAGCGAGGGACTGTCGCGCCCACGCATCACCGTACGCTTCCACGCGCTGCCCGGGAAGGGCTCGACGCGTACCTTGCGCATCGGCGCAGAGTCGACGTTTCGCGGCGTCACGGTGTTCGCCGCGCGCCTCGACGGCGTGCAAGCGACGTTCGGCATTCCCGCGGGTCTCGTCCGCGAGCTGCTCGAGACGCTGTAGTCGCTCCCGCGGTGTCTCGAGTCGAGACGTCAGTTCGCGAGCGAACGGGACCGCGAGAAGATCCGATCCCAGTTCTCGCGATAGCTCTCGGTCGCCACCTGCGGGGGCCCACTGCGTTCGGCGCTGCGCGGCCGAGCGACGTCCGTCGGGGCGGCCTGCGCGGGCAGCTCGGTGACGACGTCGCAAAGCAGCGGGAACTCCTTGCGCGGAATGAGCCGGACGACCTCGCCCGTGATGGGCACTCCGTGACGGAGCGGGCGCACGCCGCCGAGCTCGATGCGATCTCCACGCTTTCGAAGAATCGCGAGATCACCCTCGGCAGTGATACCGTGGATCAACGCCAAGTCGCGGGACTCGGGCGACGGCGAGGCTCCGGGGTCCTGATCGTCCTTGGACATCCCTCGGGGGTGTACCACGAACTCGGATTTCGAGCACCCCCCGGCCCGGCGAGGGCCCGACCGCACGAGACCTCACAGGCCGATTGCGGTCCGGAACACCCAGCCTTCTCTGCCCTTGGCATCGTACTTCACCCGATACCAATCCCCTTGCCGCGCCGTGACCGACACCCGGGTGCCCTGAAGCACCCGCGCGAGGACCGCATCCTGCCGCGAAGGGCCGGCCCGCACGAGCGCCACCTCCCAGGCCACGGTCGCCTGACCGCTCGCCGGCGTGATGGCCGCCGGCCCTTCGGATTCCTCGGACTCTGCCCCGACGAGCTCCACGCGGTAGTAAATCATGTACCGCGCGTGCCGGTGGCGAACGTCCCCGAGCGACGTCTGCGGCAGGTCCTCACGCAGGCACGAGAGCAACCGTTCGGTGTCCTCGGGGGCGAGCGTCGTGCTCTTGCCGCTCTCGACGCCGACGACGCGCTTCTTCGTGAAGTCGACGTCGAAACCGACCGAGAAGATGCCCCGCGCGGTCGAGAAGCCGTCGCAATCCGAAAGCGCCCCGATCCGCTCGCGGACAATCGCGTCGATGTCGATCGCGTCGCACTCGCTGAGCTTTTCTCCCTCGAACGTGCGGCAACTGGTGACCAGGCCGGGCCCGATCGAGAAGAGCTCGCGCCGCCGCTCGGCCTTCTTGGGTGTGCTCGACGTCGCGGAGGCCGCCGGCGTCGACGTGCCGCTCTCGGCCGAGCCCTCGTTGCCCGACGACGGGGCCCGAGGCACGACGCGCACCCCGGTCAGATGCGGCCAGAGCACGCCCACGGCGAACCCCACCACGGCGATCACGCCGACGCGCGCGAACCGCCCGCGTTCCGGGGGCGGAACCTCGATTCTGACGGACTTTTGCTGGACCACGAGGAAGCGCTCGGAGTGCGGCGATCCTGGTCGAGCCAGGGTTCTCGGCGCCACTTTACAGCACTCCTCCGCCATGGCCAGAGCCCGCATCCCGCGCATCGATGCCGAGGTGCCGTGCGTTCGTTCGTGGAACCGGCAACGGATCGCTTATGCTGCCGTTCGGGCATGCGGCGACGCGTCGTGGAGAGCCTCGCAGCGGCGATTCTGCTCGGCACGGGTGTGGCACGGGCCGAAGCGCCGCCCGTATGGGTCGGCGTGTCCGACTGTGGCGAGCTCGACGAGAAGGAGGTGCGCCACTTGCTCGCGGTGGAGCTCGGGGCGGCACCCGCCGATCGGACGGGACCGAGCATCACCTTCGGCGGCATCCGCTAGTCTTGTATACACATGTCGGAGC
>QGUH01000511.1 GCA_003242355.1 Pseudomonadota bacterium | reverse complement strand
TGCCCCCCCCCCCCGCCGTTTTTTTGGGTCCGGGGGCTTTTGTGAAATCGGGGGTCGCGGTTTCGGCACGGCGCGGCAGGTCGTTCGCGCCTTCCAGGGTCCGGCGCGCTCGGCATCACCGCGCTCGGCGTGGCCTGCTCCGCGAACGGGCGGCTCCGTGCGCGGCGTCGGAGAAAGCGCGCCCGGTTCGTCTCCACTCGTTGCGACGGCATCGACCGCAAGCGTGCCCGCGCGCAGCGCGCAACGCGGGCGTCGCGTTCGGTCGCAGTGTGGCGGCAAGGGCCGTGCGGAGCGGGTGACGGTTTCGATTCTTCGCGCCCGCGCCTTCCCGGCGCCGAGCACCAAAGCGCATTGCGCAGAGCGCAGACGGAGGCCTACGCGGGAGGGGGCCCGTCCGAAAGCCCGCGTTCCTCCCAGCGCTCGTAATGCACAATCTGCTCCTTTCGGAATCGGCGCAGGTTCGGCCGCCCTTCGGCGCAGTAGCCGATCGGAATGAGGCCGATGGGGCGAACCACGCGCGGCAGTTCGAGCACGGCCCGCACGGCATCGTCGTCGAACGCTCCCACGAAGGCAGCTCCCAGTCCTTCGTTCACGGCCGCGAGCAAAACCAGCATCGCGGCGAACGCGCCGTCGACGATGCTGTAGAACCGCTCACCGCGCTCGTGATACCGCGCTTTCGATCGCCGCGTGTCCGAGACGACCACGATCATCACCGGCGCTTCGGCGGCATAGAGCTGGTGGACCGCGGCGCGCGCCAGGCGTTTGCGAGTCTCGGGGTCTCTGACGACGACGAACTCTTGCGGCTGGGTGTGACCCGCCGAAGGAAACCGCAGCGCGAGATCGAGGATGCGATCGATCGCTTCGTTCGGAACGTCCCGCGCTTCGTAGCTTCGGCACATGAAGCGCTGCTCGACGACTCGTTCGAAATCCATGAGCGTGCTCGCGCCGTTCGTAGCAAGGGTCGTTCCGCAGCCCCGTGAGACTCGCCGATGCCCGTCTCGAAGCCCTCCGCCCCTTTCTTGCCCGAGGGTCCGCCCCCCTCGCGTCGACACCCGAGCGCCGGCGGGAACGGACGCATCCGCCTCGGCGCGCGCCGTGAGCACGATCTCGCGGTCAGGATCTCCCGAAACCGGTGAAAAACGCGAGGAATCGCAACGAACGAGCAAGGCACGCCCGTTGCTTGCTCGCGCAGCATGGATAAGGTCCAGATCCCTCAGAGCCACGCCGATCTGATGACTCAGAAGAAGGCGTTCGCGCACATCGCGACGCTGATGCCGGACGGGACGCCGCACGTGACGCCCGTTTGGTTCGACATGGCGAACGGCAACATTCGCGTCAACACCGCGCGCGGGCGCGTCAAAGATCGCAACATGCGGCAGAACGCGGCCGTCGCGCTGTCGATCCTCGACCCGGACGACCCGTATCGGCACGTCGCGATTCGCGGACGGGTCGTCAACATGATCGAAGAGGGTGAAGCCGATCGGCACATCGACTCTCTGGCGAAGAAGTACCTGGGTGAGGAGAAGTATCCGATGCGCCGTCCCGGCGAGGTGCGCGTGATTTTCGAGATCGAGCCGACGTTCGTCGCCGTGATGGGATGACGATGTCCGCGCTCGAGGGGGCAGTCGCGCGTGCCGGCTCCGGGACGTCCTTGTCCGACGAGGAAGCCCTCGCGTTGGCCGAGACCGGCGTACCGCGCGGTGCGCTGCTCGCCGCGGCACGCTCGGTGCGGGACCGCGCGTTCGGCCGCGTCGTGACCTTCTCGCCCAAGGTGTTTTTGCCGCTCACCAATTTGTGCCGCAACCGCTGCGATTACTGCTCCTTCCGGCGCTCCCCGGGCGAGCCGGGCGAATGGACCATGCGCCCGCACGAGGTCGAAACCCGGCTCGAGCGCGCCCGTGCAACGGGCTGCAGCGAGGCCCTGTTTTGCCTGGGCGACACGCCGGAAACGGCGTTCCCGTCGTACCGGCAGACGCTCTCCGACTTGGGCCACGCGAGCACCGTCGACTACTTGCATTGGAGCGCACGGCAGGCGCTCGCTCGCGGTCTTCTGCCGCACACCAACGCCGGCGTGCTCGGCGTGAGCGCCATGGCCCGGCTGCGCACGGTGAACGTGAGCCTCGGCCTCATGCTCGAGAGCACGAGCGAGCGGCTGTGCCGGCCTGGCATGCCGCATTACCGAGCGCCCGACAAGCGACCGGAGAAGCGCCTGCGCATGCTGGAGGCGGCCGGTGTGCTGCGCATCCCGTTCACCACGGGCATTCTCGTCGGCATCGGCGAGACGCGCCGCGAGCGCGTCGAGAGCTTGCTCGCCATCCGAAGGCTGCACCGAGCACACGGACACATCCAAGAGGTGATCGTGCAAAACTTCCGCGCGGGTCCCACGACGCCCATGGCGGCCGCGCCGGAGCCGACCGAAGCGGTGGTGACCGAAACCGTGGCGCTCGCCCGGATCCTCCTCGACCCGGACGTCTCGCTGCAGGCGCCGCCCAACCTGAACCCCACGTCGCTCGCCGCGCTGCTCGATGCGGGCATCGACGACCTCGGCGGGATCTCGCCGCTGACGCCCGACTACGTCAACCCGAGACACCCGTGGCCACACCTCGCCGCGCTGGAGCGAACGTGCACCACGCTCGGCTTCCGGTTGCGCCCGCGCGCTCCGATTCACGATCGGTTCGTGCGGAGCGAATGGCTCGATACCGCCTTGCTCGCGCCGACGCGCGCCGTGCAGGCGCGTCTCCGCTCGATCGAGCGCGTCGCCGATCTCGTCCCCCGAGAGGAGGTTTCGGCGTGACCCTCGCGCGAGTTTTCGACGAAGTCTCCGCAGATCTCCGAGACGTGCTCGATCGCGCCTTGGAGGGACGGGAGCTCTCGGTCGCCGATGGGCTGCGCCTCGCCCGCGTCACCGGGCGCGAGCTTCACGCGTTGCTCGCCGTCGCGGACACCGTGCGCCGGCAGCAGGTGGGCGACGAGGTCGGCTACGTGATCAACCGGAACGTCAACTTCACGAACGTATGCGTGAAGGCGTGCCGATTCTGCGCCTTCTCTCGTACGAAGCGCAGCGGCGAGGCGTACTTCCTCGACCCGGAGGAGATCGTTCGCCGGGCGCGCGAGGCGCGGGATCTGGGCGCCACGGAAGTGTGCGTTCAGGCAGGGCTCGCGCCGGGCATCGACGCGTCCTTCTACGTCGAGCTCGTGCGATCCATCAAACGTGCCGTCCCCGAGTTGCACGTGCACGCCTTCTCTCCCGAAGAAATCCGGTACGGCGCCGAGCAGAGCGGGATCTCCCCGCGGGACTTCCTCTCCGCGCTGCGCGACGCCGGCCTCGGCTCGTTGCCGGGCACGTCGGCGGAGATCCTCGACGATGGGCTGCGCCGCCGTCTTTCGCCGGGGCGCATCACCACGGCCGAATGGGTCCACGTCGTCACGAGCGCCCACGAGCTCGGCCTGCCCACCACGTCGACGATGATGTACGGCCACCTCGAAACGGACGAGCAGCGCATCCGGCATCTCGATCTGTTGCGCACGATCCAGAAGCAAACCGGCGGGTTCACGGAGTTCGTCCCGCTTTCGTTCGTCCATCGCGAGGCGCCCGCCCACGTGAAGCACCACCTTCCCGGCCTCCGTCCCGGCCCGACCGGGAACGAAGTCGCGCGGCTCTATGCGGTCGCGCGTCTGATGCTCGGCGCCACCGTGCGCAACATCCAGGTCTCTTGGGTCAAAGAAGGCGTGCGTATGGCGCAATGGTTGCTCTCGGCCGGCGCCAACGACCTCGGCGGCACCCTGATTAACGAAAGCATCTCCACGGCCGCGGGTTCGGTGCACGGACAGTTCCAGCCTCCGGCCGAGCTCCGTCGTCTCGTGCGCGAAGCGGGCCGCATCCCGGTGCAACGCGACACCCGCTACCGGCGGGTGCGGGTCTTCGCGTCGGAACCGGAGCCCGACGAGGACTCTCCGCTCGATCGCGTCGTAGACGCGGAAGCCGCCTTCGGCAGCTACGCCGCCCTCACGCGCGATCCCCGCTTCCGCTATCGGCTTCCACTCGCGAGCACCTGATCGCCGCCACGACCGGCCGAGCC
>QGUH01000510.1 GCA_003242355.1 Pseudomonadota bacterium | reverse complement strand
GAGCAAAGCCCAGTGGACCGCGCTGGGTCGGCCGACCCCGAGGGCGCGAACGAGCACGGTCGCAGTTGCCTCGAGCCGGAGTGTCCCGTCGGCAACGTGAGCTGGACCGAGGCGCTCGCGTTCGCCAACATGCTGTCGGAGCGCCACGACCCACCGCTCGAGCCGTGTTACGAGCTCACGGATTGTACGGGGGAGATCGGTCGCGACTTCAGCTGCAAGCAGCAGTCGCAACGCGGCGATAGCGTCTACGAGTGCAAGGGCTATCGTTTGCCGACCAAGGCCGAATGGGAATACGCGGCGCGCGCCGGAGCGCGCACCGCCTTTTACAACGGCGATATCGCGCCTCAGGCCGGTCTCGGCGTGTGCGGTCCCGACCCGCTGCTCGAGCAAATCGCCTGGTACTGCTACAACTCCGGTGGAACCACGCATCCGGTCGGCGGCAAGCTCCCCAACGGCTTTGGGCTCTTCGACGTGCTCGGCAACGCCGCCGAATGGACCACGGGTAAGGCGACGGAGCCGATTCGCCCGGCCGAAGCCGTCGACTACGAGCCGACGCTGCCCGAGCAGCTGCTCCGCCCCGCGCGCGGCGGATGGGCGTACGCCATGAACGCGACGATGTCCCTCGCCCGCTGGCACAACGGACGCCCCGATGACCGCGCACCGGGATTCGGATTCCGCCTGGTGCGGACGGTGGAGTGACGCGCAACCAAGAGCGCGCTGGCCGTTGACGCAACCGGCGACGCCTTCGAGGCCCTCACGGTCGATTCGCGGTCACCGTTCTTCCGCTCGTCGGTTGCTCGGTGCCTGCCGAGGAGGACGAGCGTGCAGCGTGCCGCCTCGGGCGCGGTGCTCGGCAGTTCCTCGCCGCGTCCGTCACTGCCCTCAGTCCACCAGTGTCAGCTCCGTCGGCGGCTCCATCGCGACGAAACCCGGAAGCGCCCGGATCCGCTCGACCCAGGGCGGTAGATTCGGATACTCGGCGAGATCGAAGCCGGCTTCGTCCGCACGGTGCGTGTACGCGAACAGCGAAAGGTCCGCCACCGTGGGGCTCTCACCCATGAGGAAGCTCGAGCTCGCGAGCGCGTCGTTCAGCAGGCGAAGCGCCTGGCGTCCCCGCGCCTGCCGCCAAGGCAGCTCCGCGCGGCGCGGGTGATCGGGCCGCGTGTGCCGCAGGATGAAGCGCGGAGTGGCCACGTACGGCTCGTGACTGTATTGCTCGAAGAACAGCCACGCGAGCACGCGGCTTCGCTCGTACCCCGGGGCAGGGAGATAGGGCGTGCCCTCCGCCAGGTGACACAGAATCGCGTTCGATTCGGGCAACACCCGCCCGTCCGGAAAGCGCAGCACCGGGATTTGCCCGAACGGGCTCATCGCCAAAAAATCCGGTGTTCGGGAGCCTCCGCGAAAAATGTCGATCCACACCACCTCGAGCGGGATGCCCAAGAGCGCCGCGAGGAGCCGCACCTTGTAACCATTGGCCGATTCGGCGTTGTCGTAGAGCGTCAGCACACCGTCAGCATGGAGCCGAGCAGCGCCTCCGCAAGCTGTCGAGCGGCGGGCTCGTGGATCTTCCGTCGTTGGTGGCGGTACGAGAAGCTCCTCGAAGTGGGTGCGCGCGAGCGAGTGTTCGACTTGCCTGCCGAAACCGAAGTGGGCGCGCGCGAGCGAGCGCTGCGGATTGCGTGCTGCAATGCAAACGCGCGCGCCAGCACCTCGGCTTGCATACCGAAACCGAAGGGGGCTCGCAGGCGGCGCGCGAAGCGGCCGCACACGAGGCGAAGAAATCTGCGTTCGCACCGAAACCTCGGTGGTCATCGGCTCCGTGCTCGGATGGTGAAGCATCTTTCCTCGGGCGAAACGGCTCACGAGCGCGAGCCGACGAAAGATGCGGTCGCATCGAACGGCGCATTCGACTTGTCGAGAGCCGCGCGACATGGAACCGTTCCCACGTCATGCGTTACGCGGGTCACGATGGGTTGACACGAGCTTCTTCGGCGATCGCTCTCTTTGCGCTGCTCGTTGGCTGTAGCGGCAACGCGAACGAGCCCGCCGGACCGACGGGAGATCCTTCGCCCGGTTCGAACGGCGGCTCTGCACAGGGTGGTGCCGGCTCCGGTCTCGGGGGCTCGGGCACGGGCACTTCGTCGGGCGGATCCAACGCAAGCGGCGGTACTGCCAGTGGCGGCGTCACCGGATCCGGCGGCACCAGCACCGGCGGCAGTAGCGCGGGCGGCAACACCAACACGGGTGGCACGAGCACCGGCGGCGCGAACCCCGGGGGCACGAACACGGGCGGGAGCGCGGGCGCGCCATCGGGCGGAAGCGGCGGCGGCGCGGGCAGCGGCGGCTCGAGCTCGGGAGGGAGCGCGGGCAGCGCGGGCGCGGGTGGCAACAGCGATGGTTCGGGCGGCGCTGGCGGTTCGGGCGTGGAGAACCCCGGCGCGGGTGACGGTCCGAGCCCGCTCGGCTCCGGCATGATGATGGGCTCGGGCAGGACGGAGGAGCAGTACCAGTCGGTGCCCGTCTCCCGCGACGGTATGCCCTACATCCTCATCACGAATGGTTGGGGGCCGGGCTTCGGCGGCCACGCCATTTCGTGGAATGGCACGTCGTTCACGGTCGAGACCATGAATGGCACGACGGGCCCCAGGTACGAGCCGGCGTCGTTCCCCACCGTGTTTTGCGGCCTGTATTCGGTGATGGAGGTTCCCGACTGCGGCCTGCCGGCGCCGTTGGACTCGATCGAGAGCCTGCGCACGGGGTGGCGATGGGCCAAGAACGGAAACGAAGGCGAGTACAACGCGAGCTACGATATTTGGCTCGGTGACGGGCGAAGGCTTCAGGCCTACCTCATGGTCTGGCTGCGGGATCCGCCGGGGCAGCAGCCTGCGGGGCAGCCCAACCAGCAGTTTCAGAACATCACCGTCGCGGGTCTACCCGGGGCGTGGAACATCTGGAACGGGATGGTCAACGGCCTGCCGATCGTGAACTACGTGCGGGCCGAGGGCGCCGACAGCTACAAAATCGAGTTCGACGTCATGGATGTCGTGCGCGACATGAACATGCGCGGACTCAGCCTGCCCGGCAATTCGGTCAACGCCGTCGCCGCCGGTTTCGAAATCTGGAAAGGCCCGATTATGAACCTGCAGAGCGTCGATTTCTACGTGGACGTGCAGAAGAACTGAGGCACGCGCTGTTCACGGCTCGAGCTGCAGGGCGCGGGAGCCCGAAATCCAGGCTCAAGGCGGCGTGCAGAGCAGCGCTTGCAGTGCCGGGGGCTCGGGCTCGTCGTGGACTTCGGCGTCGCGAACGAGGACGCGGCTCTGCGTGGTGCCGATCTGCAAGAACGTGTCTTCGTCCTTGCGCTCGGTGGGGAAGGGGCCGAGCGCGATGGGGGCGCGCTGGTCGAAGACGCCGGCGTCTTCCTGGAAGGAAACGACGAGCTCGCTTCCGTCGTCTCCGCCAATCTCCACGAGCTCGCTGTCGCCATCGCGATCGAGATCGAGGACGAGACGGCGGCTATGGGGCGGTTCGCCGGGCGCGGTTTCCGCTGTGGTGAATGCGGTTTCGACCGCGCCGAGCTCGGCGAGCTGCGAACCGTTGCTCGCGATCTCGTAGAAGGCGAAATGTCGTGGAAAACCAACCGCGATCGCAGGCGTCGAGTCGAACACGGCGGGACGCACGAGCTCCGGCGTGCCGAGGCCGTCGTCGGGCAAGGAGACGAAGTGCTCGAACCAGCCGTTCCAGAGCCATCCGCGCGGATTCGCCTCGCGCAGATCGAGCCCAAGGACCGCTTCACTGCCACCCGTGGACGCGACGAGCGCCACGGAGCCCGAGCCCCTGCTCGGCGACTGCACGCGGGCTTGGTACTCGAGCTCGCTCGTGGTGGTGGTCGAGCTCGGGGCGTGTTGGAACGTGAGGATGCCCCGCTCGAGCTCGCCGTCGCGAACGAGCGTGTATCTCACGGCAAGCTGTTTGACCGGGGTCCCATCGACGCCGAGGGCGGCGACCGCCTCGAGCGTCAGTGAGTCGACTGCATCGCCGAAATCGTAGCTTCCGACCTCGAGCAGGCCTTCCTCACGGTTGGC
>QGUH01000509.1 GCA_003242355.1 Pseudomonadota bacterium | reverse complement strand
ATAGGGCTGTTTATCAGAGCCAAACCCGGCGAGCTGCTGCTGGCCGATCCCGCCCTCGCCGGGCGGCTCGGCGGCCTGGGCGCCGAGCGGGTCGCTCCCCGGGTGCGCTTGAAAACCTTCGTCGGATTCGCCGAAGACCCGGAAGGGCTCGGGATCGTCCGAGCCGATGAGGTAGACGAGATTGAGCGCGGACTGGCGGTTCGTCTCGAGACCGAACTCTCCCCGGTACGCGGTCGTGAGGAGCGCGTGGAGCTCGGGATACGTTTCCTTCGGAACGACGCGATCGAGGTACTCGGAAAGCGGCGTTTCATCGAGCTCTGCGAAGGCCGCCTCGTCTTCGTCGGCGGCCTCGAGATCCCCGAGCATCACGTCGGCCACGTTCGTGAACTGCTCGACGATGGTCGAGTCCGGGACGGCAGCGCCGTCGATCCACCAGACTTCGGCCACGGACGGCGCGTCTTCGAAACGATCGTCGAGCGGGATCCCGAGCTCGTCGGCGAGCGCGTGCAGGATCAGATGGTTCGAGTCGATGAGCTCGCCGCCGAGCTCGGCAATCTGCCCCCCCGGAAACTCACCGCGCGCCGTGAACGTCCGCCCTCCGACGCGGTTCGCTGCCTCGTACACCGTGACGTCGACCCCTGCTCGATGGAGGCGATACGCACAGTGGAGCCCCGCAAGGCCCGCTCCGACGACGACCACGCGTGGCCCGGGATCGTCCACGAGGGGAGGACCGGAGCAGTGCATGAGCACGCCGCTCGCCGCCGACAGCGCGCCAAGCTCGAGAAACTTCCGACGGGTCATCCCCCGTGCTTCGTCGCGCCTCGCAAGAGCCGTCGTAGCGAGGTGACTCAGCCTGCGAAAGAGATGCGTCCTGGCCATAAGGAGTGCCGACCATAGCCGGAAACACCCTCCACCGGCGCTCGGATCGGTGGATGCCGAAGAGCCGCCGCCCCTGTCGGCAATTGCTCGGCCGCGGAGTCGTCGATACGAGCGCGGAAGGGGCGCTGCCGTCGCCCCGTGCTTGGTCCCGCGCACACGGTCCGCGACGCGGTGCCGCAGGCGACGGCGTCCGGGTCAAGAGGCCGGTCGCGAGCTGCGAAGAGCGGCCGGGGCCCGATCGCGCTGACTGCCACGCGCCTGCGAGCTGCGGCATCCGGGCGGGCCGAGGCCCGATTACGCTGTCCGAGACGCGGCTTCACGAGCCGCAGCGTCCGGGCGGCCGAGGGCCCGATCGCGCTCGAAGTGCCCGGATAAAGATGGTTTTCATGGGCACCTTGGGTTAGCAGCTCCGAAACGGAGCGTCCTTCGGCAGTGCTTTTCGGTTCTGGCGGATACACGGTTCGGTGCTTTGCCGCGGTTGCGGCCCTCCTCACCCTCCCTCTCGTCCACGCCGGTTGTGACCCGGGCGGTCCAGCGCCCGTCGATTCGGCTGCAGCAGGCAGCGGCGCAGGGGGGACCTCACCGGCGAGCGGCGGATCGGGCGGCTCCGCGGGGAGCACACCTGGCACACCTGGCGGTGGAACGTCGAACGGCGCAGCCTCGGGCGGTGGGGCGGGCGGCACCGCAAGCTCCGGTGGTGCGCCGAACACCGCCGGCACGGCAGGCACGGCCGGGCCCTCGTGGACGCCCCCTGCGTTCGATCCGATGGAGCTTCCCACCCGGGTCGACAGGGTGGAAATCCTGATCGACGACGAAGCCCGCGCCGCGCTCGAAGCGGCTCCGTTCTACGGCGAAGACGTCGTCGGCAGCTTCGTGGACGGCAGCGGGCGGCGTTACGACGAAGTCGACCTGAACTTCCGCGGGGCGTACGCGCTCGAGCGGCTCATCGACAACGACCCGATTGGTCGGCGAAACTGGAAAGTGAAGTTCCGCTCCGACGAGCCCTACCGCAATCGCCGCGAGTGGAACTTCAACTTCGAGCCCCATCTGCGCCAGAAGCTCGCCTACGATCTGATGCGCTTCGCCGGAGTGCGCGTGCCTTCTGCGCGCCACGTCGTGCTCGCGGTGAATGGTGAGCCCCAGGGGCTCTATCTCGAATACGAGGATCCCGACAACGATGCCTGGCTCTGGGAGATGTTCGGAGACGCGTCGGGCGATCTCTACAAGGCCGCGCGCGACTTGCCGGCGTCCGAAGGGCAGCCCTCGCAGAAGTACTTCGCCGACACGACCTATCTCGGGCCGGACGACGCGAGCTACCCGGGGCACTACGAGAAGAAGACGAATCACAAGGGGGACCTCGCTCGTGACTACGGCCCGCTGCGGGCGTTCCTCGAAGCGCTGAACACCCTTCCCGACGAAGCGCTCGAAGCGTGGTTCGAGACGAGCTTCGAGGTCGACGCGTTCCTGAGCTACCTCGTCGTCGCGAACTTCATCTCGCATTGGGACTCGTTCCCGTTCCGTCCGAAGAACTACTGGCTGTACGAAATCCGCAATCGGAAGAAGTTCGCCTTCATCGCCTGGGATCTCGACGCGACCTTCGATCCCGACAAGAGCAGCTTCAATCAGCTCGGTGTGGACGCCCCTCTCTTCTTCTCACTCAAGTCGGCAGAATACCGGCCCATCCATTCCGAGGAGGGGACCGAGCGCCCTCTCGCCTTCCGGCTGTTGTCGATTCCGCGATTCGAAGCGGCATACGTGGCGCGCTACCGCGCACTCTCCGAGACCATCCTCTCCGAGGACTATCTGCTCGCGCGCATCGATGCCCTCGAGAACCTCGTCGAGCCGTATCTCACCGATGCCAAGACGAGCAACGGCCCGCGCACCGAACGCTCGGACTTCGAAGGCGCGCTCTCGGAGCTGAGAGAGTTCGTCTCGGACCGCGCCGCCTCCGTTCGCGAGCAACTCGCGAACCTCCCCTGACGTCGCGTTCACTCTCTGCCGCGTTCCTCGCGCTGCGAATCACGAGGCCGCTCGGCTCGTCTGCCCGCTCGCTTCGGTCGGTTCGGGCCTTCGATCGCGAGGACTCGCTTCGTTCCTCGGGCTTCGTCGTCCGCATGGGGACCGTTCCCATCGCGAGGTCACGTTCGGTTCGGACGCCGGTGGAACCCGGCTGCAACTCGATCGGGCAGATCGGATCGACGCTCCTGGAGGCCTCGCGCACTCCGCCCCCATCAAGACTCGATCGGGCCTGGCAAAACCGAGGCGCCGACTCCGCTGGTGGGCGTCGCGAGGGTTCAGTCGCCCTTCAACCTGGTTCCAGCGGCTCGAGGCACGGAGGCACGGAGGCACCTCCAGAGAGGTTGAAACTGGGCTTCGGCGCAGGGCTGACGCCGTGCGCTAGAACGCAAGAAAATCGCGGACGAGGCGCGCTTTTGACGTCTGCCCGGGGCGCGGGCCGGCGCGGAGCACCATCGAGGGGCGCACGAGTGCCCTCGAACGAAACGTTGACGGAGGCCCCCCTGGTCCGGGAAGAATGCCGCCGACGACGCGTAAAAGCCTCGTGAGGTACTTCATGACAATCAAGCGAGTAGGCTGGGCGACGACACTTGCACTCCTCGGCGCGATCGGCGCGTGCACCGTCACCGTGGAAGATGGCGACAAAGATGGCAGCGGCGGCTCGGCCGGCTCGGGCGGTTCCGATGCCTCCGGCGGCAAGACGTCGTCTGGCGGAGCGACGGGCGATGCCGGTGCGGAGAGCCCGGGAGACGCCGGTGAAACCGGTACGGGCGGCTCGGGAGCGGGCGGAGACACGAGCAGCGCGGGCGCGGCCGGTGACGATGGCGCCGCCGGCAGCCCATCCGGGACGGAAAACAGCGCGCTTCCAGAAAGCTTCACTCCCAGCACGCTGCCCTCGGATTTCGATCTCGAGGTGACGGAGGACCTCATCCTCAACGGCGAGATGTGCGGCTCGCGCGCGGAGATCGACACGGACGACGGAGAGATCCGTTGCTACACGTCTGGTCTCACGAGCACGAAGACGTACTACGCGTTTGCCGTGGTCAAGCAGGAGGACGATGGCTCCGAGGTCGCCGTGTTCGCCGGGCGGAACATCGAAATCGACACCACGATTCAAGTAAAGGTCGTCGGACAGCGACCGCCCGGCTTGCTCCCCCGGGGGGATGCACCGTTCCCGGGAACCCCGAAGGCCTTCCCAAACGCG
>QGUH01000508.1 GCA_003242355.1 Pseudomonadota bacterium | reverse complement strand
GGATTCGGGAAGCGGCCGTGGGGCAGCGGCGTTCGGAGCTCGAAATCGCGCGCCAGCAGCTCGCCGACACGGAGATCCGCTCGCCCATCACCGGTGTGGTGCAGGCTCGCCTCGCCTCCATCGGCGAGTACGTGGCGGCGGGGGCGCCCATCGCGGAGATCGTGCGCATCGATCCGCTGCGCCTGCGGTTGCCGGTGCCGGAGCGCGATGCCGCGCTGCTCCGCGGCGGCGAGCGCGTCGAGGTCCGCGTGGACGGCGATGGAACCGTCTACACGGGCAAACTGACGCGGCTCGCTCCCGCGTTGGACGCGCGGAGTCGATCGTTGCTCGTCGAGGCCGATATCCAAAATCCCGGAACGCTCCGCCCGGGCGCGTTCGCGCGGGCGCGGATCATCGTGGGCGAGCGTGCGGGCCTCACCATTCCGAAGAGCGCCGTCGTCACCTTCGCGGGGCTCACCAAAGCCATCGTGGTCGAGAACGGGCGCGCCGTGGAGAAGGTCATCACCCTCGGCGCGAGCGCGGGCGATCGGGTCGAGGTCGTTCAGGGGCTCCGCGCCAACGACGCGGTCGTGGTGAAGCCGGGATCGCTCCAGCAGGGTCAGCCAGTGCGCGTGCGGGGCTCTCTCGGCGAGCAACCGGCGAACTGATGCAGACCCTCGCGTACATTTGCATTCGGCGCCCCGTCTTCGCGGCCATGCTCATCCTGGCGCTGGTCGTCGTGGGCATGACCGCGTACGGCAGCCTCGGGGTCGATCGCTTCCCGTCGGTGGATCTGCCCACGGTCGCCGTGCGCACCACGCTTCCGGGCGGCGCGCCCGAGGACGTCGAGTCGGAGATTTCGGAGGTCATCGAGGAGGCGGTCAACCGCGTCGAAGGCATTCGCGAGCTCCGCTCGATCTCGGCGGCCGGCAGCTCCATCGTCATCGCCACGTTCGAGCTCGATCGCGACGTCGACAGCGCCGCCCAGGACGTGCGCGATCGCGTTCAAGCCGTATTGCGCGATTTGCCGCCGGGCACCGATCCGCCGATCGTGACCAAGGCGGACAACGATTCGACGCCGGTCCTCACGGTCGCGCTCTCCGGGGAGCGCTCCGTGCGCGAGCTCACCGAGCTCGCCGACAAGCTCGTGCGGGTGCAGCTCGAGCGCGCCTCCGGCGTCGCCGAGGTGCGCATCGTCGGCGGGCTCGAGCGCGCGATGAAGATCTGGGTCGATGCCGATCGGCTCGCCGCGTTCGGCATCCCGATCACCACCGTGCGCGACGCCATCGTGCGGCAGAATGCCAACGCGCCGGCCGGCAACGTCACCAATCCCACCGAGGAGCGCACGCTGCGCACGATGGGCCGATTGCCCGACGCGGCGGCCTTCGAGGACCTCGTCGTCGCCGTGGTCGACGGCCGCCCCGTGCGCATCCGCGACATCGGCCGGGCCGAAGACGGCACCTACGAACAGCGCACGCTCGCGCGCCTCAACGGCACGCCGACGGTGGTGCTCGAGGTCATCCGCCAATCGGGCGCGAACACCGTGGCCGTGATCGAGGCGGCCAAGGCGAACCTCGAGCGCGTCCGCGGCTCCTTGCCGCCCGACGTGCGCATCGAGGTGCTGCGCGACCAGTCCCGCTACATCTACGCCGCGCTGCACGAGATCAACGTGCACCTCGTGCTCGGCAGCATCCTCGCCTGCCTGGTGGTGCTCGCGTTCATGCGCTCGGTGCGCTCCACGATCATCGCCGGCGTGGCGATTCCCGCCTCGGTGGTGGCCACGTTCGGCATGATGTGGCTGCTCGACTTCACGCTCAACAGCGTGACGATGCTCGCCCTGGTGCTGATGGTGGGCATCGTGATCGACGACGCCATCGTCGTGCTCGAGAACATCTTCCGGCACATCGAGGAGGAGAAGCGGACCCCCTTCGACGCCGCGCGCGAAGCCACGCGCGAGATCGGCCTCGCCGTCATGGCGACGACCTTCTCGCTCGTCGTGATCTTCGTGCCGGTCTCGTTCATGTCGTCGATCTCGGGGCGCTTCCTGTTCCAGTTCGGCCTGACCGCGGCCGTGGCGGTGCTCGTCAGCCTGCTCGTTTCGTTCACTCTGACGCCGATGATGAGCGCGCGGCTGCTCGGCGGAAGCGCGGTGCATTCCGGCGCCGGCGAGCACACGGCCGCGTCGCGCACGGGTTTTTACGCGGTGATCGAGCGCTGGTACCTGCGCGTGCTCGAAGGCGCGATGAAGCGGCGGCTGGCGGTTCTCGCGTTGTCGGGCCTGGTGATTGCTTCTTCGGTGCCGCTCTACAAAGCGGTCAAGCAGGAGTACATCCCCTCCGACGTCGACGAAGCGGAGTTCGAGGTGCGCGTCGCGGCGCCCCTCAACGCGTCCATCACCGCCATGGACGAGACGATGCGCCGAATCGACGAGGAGATCCGCTCGGTTCCCGGCGTGCGGACCGTGCTCGTCGATGCGGGGGGCGGGTTCATCAGCGGCGTGAGCTCGGGCGGCGCGTTCGTGCGCATCGCCCCGCACGAGGAGCGGACCTTCTCCCTTTCGCGTCTCGTGCGCGAGACCCTCAACGGCAACCCCCTGCGCGCCTTCCGAGGCAACTACACGCAGCGCGACGTGATGCAGGAGGTCCGCAAGCGGCTACGAAAATTCAAGGACCTCCGCATCTCGGTGCGCAACGCCCCCTCTTTCAACATCGGCGGCGGCAACTTCGAGATCGACTTCGCCATTCAGGGTCCCGATCTGTTGCAGCTCCATCGCTATGCCAACGAGCTGCTCGAGCGCGCCGAAAAGCTCGGCGGCATCGTCGATCTGGACACCACGCTCAAGCTCGAGCGCGAGGAGCTGCGCGCCTTCATCGACAGGGAGCGTGCGGCGGCCCTCGGCGTGAGCACCAACGACATCGCCACGGCGCTCCGCCTCATGGTGGGCGGCGACGAGCGCGTTTCGCGCTTCCGCGACGAATCCACCAACGAAAACTACGAAGTCCAGCTCCGGCTCATCGAGGACCATCGTTCGACGGTCGAGGCCGTCCAACGCTTGTACGTGCCGCGCTCCATGCGGCCCGACCCCAACGTGGCGGGAAATGGGGCCAGCGCGCGGTTCGCCGCGCTTCCCGGCGATCTCGTGCGCCTCGACAACGTCGTGCGCATCGAACGGGCCGAGAGCCCTTCGCGCATCGACCGCCTCGATCGCGAGCGCGTCGCGAGCCTGCGCGCGGGTGTCGGACCGGGCTACGCCCTGGCCGATCGGCTCGATGCCCTGCGACGCGCCGCCGCGGAAATGGACATGCCGGCGGCTTACCGCACCAGCGTGCGCGGCCGCGGCGCCGAGCTCGAGCGCACCTTCGTCGAGTTCATCGCGGCGTTCGTGCTCTCGATCGTGCTCATGTACATGATCCTGGCCTCGCAGTTCGAGAGCCTGATCCATCCCTTCACGATTCTCTTGTCGATTCCGTTGTCGGTGCCCTTCGCCCTGCTCAGCCTCTGGGCCACGGGCACCACGCTGAACCTCTATTCTGCGCTCGGCCTGCTCGTGTTGTTCGGCGTCGTGAAGAAGAATGCCATCCTGCAGGTCGATCACATGAACAAACTGCGCGAGGCGGGGCTCGAGCGATCGCGCGCCATTTTGCAGGCCAATCGCGATCGGCTTCGGCCGATTCTGATGACCACCCTCGCGCTCGTTGCCGGCATGCTGCCGCTTTGGCTCGGAACGGGGCCCGGAGCCGAAGAGCGTAGGTCCGTTGCCGTGGTCGTCATCGGCGGGCAAACGCTCTCGCTGCTGCTCACGCTCGTTCTTACGCCGGTTGCGTATTCGCTCTTCGATGACCTGCGGCAGTCGGAGCGCCTGGCGCGGGTGGTTGCGGGGTTCCGCAATTCGCGGGCGGGGGTGCGGCTGGCGCGGTTGTTCTCGCGGTGAAAGGGGGGCCGGCGCGGTTGTTCTCGCGGTGAAAGGGGGGAGCGGGGACCGCGACGGGCAGCGCGGGGGCGGGGGCGCGGGGGGGGTTGGCGCGGTCTGGCGAGCGAGCGGGCGCGGAGGGGGGGGGCCGTGACGAGGAGGGGGTGCGCAGACACGGGGGGGGGGACCCCGGGGGGGGACACCCAGAGG
>QGUH01000507.1 GCA_003242355.1 Pseudomonadota bacterium | reverse complement strand
ACGCAGCAGCTCTTCCTGCGCCCGTTCTTCCCGTACTTTCGGTACCGCATGCCCGTGCGCGGCGTGTACCTCTGCTCGAGCTCCACGCATCCCGGGGGCGGCGCCCACGGCATGTGCGGGTACAACGCGGCGCTGCGCGTCTTGGACGACCTCTGAGCGACGCAGCCGAAATCTTTGGCGGCCCGTGGGACGCCAAACCCACCGGAGCTGCAGGACCAGGACCGCTGCGCCGATCGCGGGGACGGAGTCGAAGTCTTCTGAGAGACCCGGGGCCGCGGGTGACGCGGGCTTCCAGTCGGCCGGGGGCACCCCGAATTTCATTCTACGTGGAATTGGGAAGGTGTCGGCTCGCGGGCCGACCGTTCTTCGTGTGAATTCTCGGTCTGCGCCGCTTGCGCCGGCGGATGACGGTCCCAATCTCGAGGACCCATGCGCAGAGTTCCTTTGATCGCTTCGCTTGCCTTGGCCGGCGTGCTCCTCGCCGCCTTCGCGGCGTCGCGGGGGCGTGCTCCGGCGGCGGGTGCCGCCCCGCGGGCCGAAGCCGTGGCCCCGGGTAAGCGCGCGGCGCCTCCCGCCCTGTCGGTCGAGGTGGTCGTGCTCGAACCACGGGCCGTCGAAATCGCGGTTCCGGCCACCGGGACGCTGCGGGCGCGCGAGTCGGTGGAGATCGTGAGCGAGCTGTCGCGGCGCCTCGTGAAGGTGCGGGCCGAAGAAGGCACGCGCGTGAAGAAGGGCGAGGTGCTGTTCGAGCTCGACGTGGCCGACGTGCGCGCGGAGCTCGAGCGGCTCGACGTGCAGATCGCGCTCGCGCGCACGACGGCGGAGCGCCAGCACAAGCTGCTCGCCGAGGGGCTCTCGACGGAGGCAGAACGCGACGCGGCCCAGGGGCGGCTCGACGAGCTGCTCGCCGCGCGCGGCGTGCTCAACGTCACGCTTTCGAAATCGGTGATTCGCGCGCCGTTCGCGGGCACGGTGGGCCTGCGGCACGTGAGCGAAGGCGCGTGGGTGTCGCCGAGCACCAAGCTTGCCACGCTGCACGACACGAGCTCGCTCAAGCTCGATTTCACGCTGCCCGAGCGCTACGCCGGCCAGGTGCAGCAGGGGCAGCGCTTCCGCTTCACGGTCGAGGGCGTGGGGGCGCCGCTCAGCGGAATGGTTCAGGCGTTCGAGCCGGCGCTCGACGAACGCTCGCGCAGCGTGATCGTGCGCGGCGTCGTCGAAAACACCGACGCGCGCCTGATGCCCGGCACGTTCGCCCGCGTCGAGCTCCCCCTGAAGTCGGAAGACGCGCTCGTGGTCCCCGCGATCGCCCTCATTCCGGGCGCGGATGGCCAGCGCGTGTTCGTGGAGCGCGACGGCGTCGCGAAGGCGGTGCCCGTCGAAATCGGCGTGCGCAGCGGTAACGACGTGCAGATCCTGCAGGGGCTCGCCCCCGGCGATCGCGTGATCGTGTCGAACCTTCCGCGCCTGCGTGACGGGCAGCCCGTGCGCGTGGAGGCGCCGCGAGCCAAGCCGTGACGCTCTCGGAAGTCAGCATTCGCCGGCCCGTGCTGGCGATCGTGCTCAGCACGCTGCTCGTGTTGTTCGGGATCGTCGCGTTCCGCTACCTCGGCGTGCGCGAGTATCCCGCCGTCGACCCGCCCGTGGTCACGGTGACCACGACCTATCCCGGCGCGAGCCCGGACGTGATCGCGTCGCAGATCACGGAGCCGATCGAGCAGTCGATCTCGGGTATCGCCGGAATTCGCGTCATCTCGAGCACTTCGCGCGATGGGCAGAGCCAGATCCGCGTGGAGTTCGACCTGTCCGTCGACATGGAAGCGGCGGCGAACGACGTGCGCGACAAGGTCTCCGTCGCGCGGCGCTTGCTGCCCGCGGACTGCGATCCGCCCGTCGTCGAAAAGGCCGACGCCGACGCCTCGCCCATCGTCTTCATGACGCTGCAGAGCGAGACGAAGTCGATTTACGACGTCGCCTACGTCGCCGACACGCTCGTCAAAGAGCGCATGCAGACCATCCCCGGCGTGTCGACCGTGCGCATCTTCGGCGACAAGCGCTACGCGATGCGCCTTCTGCTCGATCCCGATCGCATGGCCGCGCACGGGGTCACGCCCGCGGACGTGCAGGCGGCGCTCGAACGCGAGAACGTCGATCTCCCCGCGGGCCGCGTGGAGGGCGGGCAGACGGAGATGGGCCTGCGCACGCTGGCGCGGTTGACCACGCCCGAGGAGTTCAACCGGATGACGATCCGGCGCGACGACGGGCGCATCGTCGTGCTCGAGGACGTGGGTCGAGCGGAGCTCAGCGCGGAGAACCTGCGGAGCGGCGTCAAGCGCGTGGGCGTGCCGATGGTCGGCGTCGCCATCATTCCGCAGCCGAACACGAACGCCATCGCGATTGCCGACGAGTTCTACCGGCGGCTCGAGGACGTGAAGAAGGTGTTGCCGCCGGAGTACCAGGCGGACATCGGCTACGACTTCACGCGCTACGTGCGGCGCTCGGTGCACGAGGTGCAGGAGACGCTGTACATCGCGTTCGGCCTCGTCGCGCTCATCATCTTCGCGTTCTTGCGCGACTGGCGCGCCACCGTGATTCCGGTGATCGCGATTCCGGTCAGCATCGTCCCGGCGTTTTTCATCATGTATCTCGCCGGGTTCTCGATCAACGTGCTCACGTTGGTCGCGCTCGTGCTCGCGATTGGCCTCGTGTGCGACGACGCGATCGTCGTGCTCGAGAACATCTACGCGAAAATCGAGCTCGGCATGACGCCTTTCCAGGCGGCCGTGACCGGCTCGCGCGAGATCTTCTTCGCGGTCGTCTCCACCACGGTCTCGCTCGCGGCGGTGTTCCTCCCGCTCTTGTTCCTCGAGGGCATCACGGGGCGGTTGTTCGTGGAGTTCGGCGTGGTGGTCGCGGGCTCGGTGCTGATCAGCGCGTTCGTCGCGCTGAGCCTCTCGCCGATGATGTGCCGCTTCGTGCTGCGGGAAGAGAAGCACCCGAACTGGCTCAAGCGGCGCACCGAGCCCTTCTTCGAGGGCATGGTGAGCATCTATCGCCGCACGCTCGAGCGGTTCTTTCGCGTGCGGTGGCTCGCCTGGCCGGCGTTGGCGGCCATCCTCGGCTACGTCGCGTGGACGTGGCCGCGCATGCCGCGCGAGCTCGCGCCGCTCGAGGATCGCTCGAACATTCGGATCGGCGTGCGCGCGCCGGAAACCGCGAGCTTCGAGTACACGCAGCGAGCGCTCGACGATCTCGCGTACTGGATCAACGACAACGTCCCGGAGGTCTCCCGCACGTACAGCATCACGGCGATGTGGGGCGGCCCCGTGAACACGGGCGTCCAGAACGTTTACCTGAAGGAGCCGCACGAACGGACGCGGACGCAAGAGGAGATTTTCCAACAGATCTCCCAGGGCCTTTCGGAGTTTTCGGCGCTTCGGGTCTTTCCTGGCCAGCCGCCGACGATCGGCTCCCGCTGGGGTGGGCTGCCGCTGCAGTACGTGATTCAAGCGCCGCGCCTCGAGGACTTGCTCGAGGTGTTGCCGCGCTTCCTGGAGGAGGCGCAACGGCGGCCGGAGCTCCGCTTCGTCGACGCCGATCTCAAGGTGACGCGGCAAGAAGCGGCGGTGCGCCTGGATCGGGCGCGCGCGGCCGAGCTCGGCGTCTCCGCGCAGGACGTCGGGCGGACGCTGCAGCTCGCGTTCGGCGATCAGCGCCTGGGCTACTTCGTGATGAACGGCAAGCAGTACCAGGTGATTGGCCAGCTCGAGCGGCCGCACCGCACCCGTCCCGACGACGTGCGGAACCTGTTCGTGCGCAACCGCGAGGGGCAGCTCGTCTCGCTCGACAACGTCGTGACGTTCGACGAGCAAACGGTGCCCGCCGCCGTGTACCGGTACAACCGGTACGTCTCGGCGACGATTTCCGGAGGCCTCGCGCCGGGATACACGCTCGGCGACGGCATCGAGGCGCTCGATGCGGTGGCCAAGAACGTGCTGCCCGACACCTTCGGAACCGCGCTCGCGGGTGAGGCGCGGGCATTCCGGGAAAGCCCCCCGGGCCCCTTGTTGGGTTCCGGGCCCGCGCCCCGTATCGTCTA
>QGUH01000506.1 GCA_003242355.1 Pseudomonadota bacterium | reverse complement strand
GACAGCCAGCGCTTGAGCTGCGAAAACAAGCGGCTGCTCTCGCGATCGCGGAGCACGCTGTCCCAAATGCGGGCGAACGGCACCGGCACCGCGCGGCGTCGGAGCTTGAGCACGTAGAGCACGGTGGTCGCCGCCGCGACCGCGCCGAAGATCGCGGCCAGCGTGGCGAACGGGAGCCCCGCGAGCGTCATGCCGAGCCCTCCCCGGAGAGTGCCGCGATCGCGCTCACCGCAAGAACCCTCCGCGCCGGAAGAGGTCGAGCACGAGCTCCTCGAACGGCGTGTCCACGTCCGCGGCGAAATAGGGCACTTGGCGCGACGTGCAGAAGCGCTCGATGCCGGCGCCGTAGCTCGCGACCGCTTCGCGCATGCGCTCGAGGAGCGCCTCGGTGACGGTCACCTCGCGCTCCTCCCCCGTTTCGCAGTCGTAAACGACGAGATCGCCCTTGAGCTCCGGGCGCGCCTCCCGCTGGTCCACGACGTGGAGCACGTAGGGCTCGAACTTGTTGTACCGGAGCACGTTGATGCCCGCTTCGAACCCGGCCGGGTCGTACAGATCGCTGATCAGCACGGCGAGCCCCCGCCGCTTGTGCTGCGCCACGAACGTGCGCAGCGCCTCCGACAGATCGGTGCGCCCACCCGACGGCATCGACTCGAGGAACTCGAGCACCTTGAAGATGCGGCCCTTGCCGCGCGTCGTCGGCATGCGCGCGACCACGCGATCGGTCAGAGCCACGATCGTCACGCGGTCGAGGTTGGCGAGCCCCACGTAGGCGAGCGCCGCGGCCAGGCGCCGCGCCTGGTCGAGCTTCTTGCTGCCGCCGAAGGTCATCGACGCAGACGCGTCGATGAGGAAATAGATGCCGAGGTCCTCCTCTTCCTCGTAGAGGCGCACGAGCAGGCGCGCGAAGCGCTGGTACACGTTCCAGTCGACGTAGCGGAAGTCGTCGCCGGGAACGTAATCGCGGTGATCGGCGAACTCGACGCCGCTACCCTTCTTTTTGCTGCGCCGATCGGCGCGCATCCGCCCCGCGAACACGCGGCGGCTGACGATCGAGAGCATCTCGAGCTTGGCCTGGAAGTCGTCGTCGAACAGCGGCGCCCGCGGCGGGGGTGGTCGCGACGAGACTCGACGGAACAGATCGAGAACGCCCATCGACGCGGCTGTTTCAGTCCTTCGCGGCCGGCACCGCGTCGAGGATGTCTCCGATCAGCGTGTCGGGGCGCACGCCCTCGGCTTCCCCTTCGAAGCTCAGGAGCAGCCGATGCCGAAGCGCGGGCTTGGCGGTGGCGCGCACGTCGTCGATCGAAGCGGCGAAGCGCCCTTCGTACAGCGCGCGCACCTTGGCGCCGAGCAGCATGGCCTGCACCCCGCGCGGCGAGGCGCCCGTGCGCACGTAGCGCGTGACCGAGCGGGGCGCGCCCTCCCCGTTCGGATGCGTCGCCTGCAGTACGCGAATCGCGTAGTCCTGTACGTGACGCGGGGCGGGGACGCGGCGCACGAGATCCTGCATCGCGAGCACGTCCTCGCGCGTGAGCACGGGGCGCACCTCGACCCGTTGATCGCTCGTCGTGCGCTCGAGGATGGCGTGCAGCTCCTCGCGCGACGGAAACGGCACCTCGAGCTTGAAGAAGAAGCGATCGAGCTGCGCTTCCGGCAACGGATACGTCCCTTCCATCTCGAGCGGGTTTTGCGTCGCGAGCACGAGATAGGGCTCGGGCAACGCGTGTGTCGTGCGCCCGACCGTCACCCGGTGCTCCTGCATCGCCTCGAGCAAGGCGCTCTGCGTCTTCGGCGTCGCGCGATTGATCTCGTCCGCGAGCACCACGTTCGCGAACACGGGACCGCGCCGGAACTCGAACACGTTGCGCCCCTCGGCGCTCTGCTCGAGCACCACGGTGCCGATGATGTCGGCCGGCATCAGGTCCGGCGTGAACTGAATGCGCGAGAACTCCAGGCCGAGCGCGCCGGCGAGGGTGCGGACGAGCATGGTCTTGCCGAGCCCGGGCACGCCCTCGAGCAGCGCGTGCGAGCCGGCGAGCATGCAGGTGAGCACGCCGTCGAGCACCGCGCGTTGCCCGACGATCACGCGCCCGATTTCCTCGCGCAGCGCGCCGATCCGCCTCTGAAACGTCTCCACTTCCTCGCGAACGCGTTCGGTCTCGCCCATGTTCCGGCCTGCCTCACTCCCGGGGTCGAATCAGTTGGAAATAGCGGCGGACGTAAAAGCGGTGCCCCGGCGGGATTTCGTCCTTCTCGAGCGCCTCCTCCGCCACCGTCTCGTATTGCACGAACACGTCGCGGTACGGCTTGCCCACGAAGCCGCGCTCGGCCGCGCCGTAGATCACCTCCGCCGACGCCGTGCCCTCGCCGGTGTCGATGCCGGCGGCCGTGACGTCGCGTTTCACCCACGGGCGGCGCCGTGGCTTCTCCGCGCACGTTCGCGTCGTGGCTCTTGCCCGCTTCGGCTCCGGAGCGCGGCTGTGCGCCCGGGCCCTGCGGGTCGCCTCCGCCGCGATTGCCCGGAGCGCCGTCGGCTGCCCCCTGCCCCGGAACGCGGGCGATCTTCGGGATCGGCACGACGTCGACCTCGACCCCGGGCACCAGGCGCGCGCCGGCCTTGCCGGGCTGATCCCCCCCGCCGCCCTGTTGGCCTCGGGCCCGCCGCGTAAAGCGCGCGATCTGGCGCTGGCGATCGGCGCCGCCTTGCCCCTGGCGCCGGACGATTTCTTTGAGGTCGCGCAGGCGCTGGAGCAGCTCCCGCTTCTCCTTCTCGCTCATCGCCTTGCGCGCCATCCGCTGCACGTCTTCGGCGCCCTGCTCGATGTGCTCGGCGCTCTTGCCGAGGGCCTTCTCGAGCTCCCGCGCCGCCTCTGCGAGCTGCCGATCGAGCTCGCTCATCTCGCGCGCGGCCGCCTCGGCCTGGGCCTTGTCACGCTGCAGCCGTTCGAGCTTCCTGCGATTGTCGGCCACCGCCGGATCGGACTCGGCTCCCTTCGCGTCCTTTCCGTGCTTGCGGAGCAAACTCTTGCGTTCCGCCTCGAGCTCGCGGCGGCGCGCTTCGATGGCCTGAAGGCGTTCGCTGCTCGCACGGCTCGCCTGCTCCATGGCCTGGCGCAGCCGGGCGAGCTCCGCCGCGCTCGGCTTCTTGTCCTTGCGCTTGAGCCGCTCGGCGAGCTCCCGAAGTGCCTTCTCGGCATCTTCGAGCCGCCGTTCCTCGAACGCCTGGGCGGCGGCCCGGGTGAGCCCGCTCCGTTGCAGCCCGCTCGCGATGCCGTCGAGCCCGAGCTCCCGCGCTTCGCGCTCCGCCTCGAGCGCCCGGCCGAGGTCGGCATCGAGCTCGGAAAGGCGGGCCAACGCCTCTTTCCGATCGAGGCGTCGCGCGGCGATGTCCTCCACCAAGGTGTTGAAGCGACGGATCGCGGCCAGCGAGCCGGGATCCTGCGCCTGCTGAGCGAGCTCCTCCGCCATTCGGCCGAAGAGCTCGAGGTCGTCGTCCGTGAGGACGAGGGGCTCGAACGTCGGCGGTGGGGGAATCACCCGCTCGGTGCGAATCTCGAAGAGCCCGATCGCGACGACCAGGCCGAGCAGCGGCACCGCCCAGGCGAGCTCGCGCGGCAGCGGCACCGGCACCGCACCGCGGGGATCCAACTTCTGGCACGCCGAAACGCCATCTTCGATGGCGAGGGCCGCGAGGGGAGAACGCTCGCCCGCGGGCGTTTCGGCAGGCTCGAGAGCCGGGGGGAGCGGCCCGGAAGGCCATGGTGCTGGTCGAGCAAGAGCGCACCGGCCCAGCGCGGAGGGCGCCGGAGCCAGGCGAGCAGGACGGCCACCGCGACGACCGCCACGAGGCCGATTCCCCCGAGGATCAGGCGGGCTTCGGCCTGCGCGCCGAGGCCGAGGACCTTGATGGCCGCGAGCGCGACGGCCGCATACACGAACGGAAGCGGCAGGAGCGCCGCGAGGCGGGCGAGCGCGGCACGATGCCGGAGCCGGCGGGCAGCGCGCGCAGCCGCGCGTCGCATGGGGCGGAGACGATCAGCGTCCGTCACCGGTCCCCGGAGATTCCCGCCCGCGCACGGCGCCGAGGGCGATGGCGT
>QGUH01000505.1 GCA_003242355.1 Pseudomonadota bacterium | reverse complement strand
CCCCCCCCGCCGCTTCGTGTGCGCCAAAGCCCTCTCGTTCAACACCCTGGCCAGCGCCTGCACGCGCTCGAGCACGAGTACGGCTCGCGCACCGTGCACTTGGTGGGGCACAGCACGGGCGGCGTCGACGCGACGCTCCTCACCGAGGAGTTTCCCATCGGTGGCGGCGATTGGGCCGACCTCGATCCGCGTGCGCCCGCGTTGCGCCGGCGCATTCGGTCCGTGATCACGATCGCGAGCCCCCACCAGGGCGGCTGTCTCGCGCGCGATCCGGTTGCGCGTTTGCTCGCCGCGCGCGACCCGCGCGGGCTCCTTCCGTTCATGAAGCTCCTCGCGAGCTTCGGGCTCTCGGCGGTTCACGACGTCGAGCTCGGCGATTTTCTCTTCAGCCTCAAGCGCGAGGGTGCGAAGAGTGCCCGCTTCGTCTGGAACCTGCTGCCGCGGTGGGAGCTCATCGACGACCTCGATCCGTCGCGCATTCCGCCGCGGGGAAGGCGCCTCCCGGGCGTCGTCCGCCGCACGTTCGTGACGGTCGTGGGCAAACCGAGGCTCGACACGTGCGCCGTCGCCCCTGCCGACCACTTCTTCCGTCAACTCTCGGCCCGCGCGGAGGGCTCGCTCACGGGATGCACCGAGGAGGGCGAGCTCGTTCAGGCATCCCTGGCGCGCCTTCGGGAGGCCCTGAAGGCACCCCCGTTCGAGGGCTTCGTCATCAAGTCCGACGACGTCGAGCTCCCGATCGAGCTCGGCGCCGAGGTCAACGACGGGGTCGTGAATGCGGCGCGCCAGCTCATCGACCCGCACGATCGCGACGAGCTCGCCGGAATCGTCGTCGCCGATCACTTCGACGTGGTCGGCTACTACGACCGTTACGTCTTTTCGTTGGGAAAGGACGGGCACGAGCAAGCGTCGCACGTGCTGTCGGGGTTTCTGCACAGCGGCAGTGGATTTGGCGATCGAGAGTTCTTCGACCTGTACCGGCGCGTGGCGAAGGTCATCGTCCAAAACTTCGCGCCCGCGACGGCGTGGGCGGGAGTCACGGGGTGACGGTCATGCTCGGCGAGTTCGTCCATCGCTTCTTCGTCACGCTGATGCACCTCGAGCGCAGAACGGAGCCGTTCTGGCGCCCGTACGCCAACGCTCTCTTCCGAGAGCCCATCGCGCGCGGGCTCGAAGCGCTCATCGACCTGCGGCGTCCCGACGATGGCCTCGGCCTCGCCGAGGAGAAGTGGATGCCGGGCGAAGAAGAAGCGCTGGACAAGATCGTTCGCGACATGGGTGCGTACATGCTCCGCAAGTACCGCCCCGGCGAGTTCCAGCGCGTCGGGAACACGAAGACGCATGGGCTCGTGCGCGCCGAGTTCACGGTCCGCGGCGACCTGCCCAAAGAGTACCGCCACGGCGTGTTCCGCGAGCCACGCACCTTCCCGGCCTGGGTGCGGTTCTCGGGACCCGGTCCGGACAGCCCGGCCGACATCGACGACGTCGGCTTTCTCAGCATGAGCGTGAAACTGATGGGAGTTCCCGGGCCGAAGCTTTCGGAAGACGAAAAGCAGACTCAGGACTTCCTCGCCGTGTGCACGCCGACGTTCGTGTCGCCCCACGTCGTCGCCAACTCGCAGCTTCACGAGCAGTCGTTCCGGCTGACGCCGCTCTTCTACTTCTTCCACCCGCGGCATCCGCACGTTCTCGACTTCTTGATGCAGGCGCTCTGGAACGAGACGCAAACGAGTCCGCTCGAGTGCCAGTACTACAGCTGCGTGCCGTTCTTGCTCGGGCAGGGGCGCGCCATGAAGTTCTCGATGCGTCCGCGCTCGCGGGCCCGCAGCCCCATCCCGGGCCTCCCCGGACGACCGGACGATCACTACTTGCGGAAGAACATGGCGGCGACGCTCGAGAAGCGCGATGCGGTGTTCGACTTTCTGATTCAGGTCCAGACGCATCCGCACGCGATGCCGATCGAGCACGCCGGGGTGCGTTGGCCCGAACGCCTCTCGCCGTACGTCCCCGCCGCGACCATCCGCATCCCCAAGCAACGGTTCGACTCCCCCGCCCAGAACCGTTTCGTCGAGCGGCTGCGTTTCACGCCCTGGCACTGCATCCCGGAGCACCGCCCGCTCGGCAATCAGAACCGCGCGCGCCGGCGCATGTACGAGGAGCTCGCGCGCTTGCGGATGACCAAGAACGGCATTTCCCACTACGAGCCGACCAACCACGACATCCCGGCGGAGCCGCCGCTCGGCCCGCAGCCCGTGGAAACGCCGCAACCGGCGTTGGTGCCCGCGAGCTGAGGCGGCAACGCACGAACGCGAGCTCTGCGAGCGCGGCGGGAAGCTCGAATCGAACGACCAAGTGGGGAACGAACGCATGGCGCGACGGACGCGGCTCTTGTGCATCGACGGCGGCGGCATTCGCGGGATCGTTCCCGCACAGGTCCTCGTCGAGATCGAGCGACGCGTGATGGCCTCGGCCGCGCCCACCTATTTCGAGCCGGCCCAGATCTACTCGCAAACCGGGGTTCCCTATCCGCTGATCGACGGCGGCGTGTTCGCCAACAATCCGGCCTTGTGCGCCTATGCGGAGGCCCGCCACAAGCTTCCCGGTAAGCCCCGCGCGCGAGACATGCTGATCGTGTCCCTGGGAACCGGCTCCTCGCTCAAGCCCTACCGATACGAGGAGGCTCGGGACTACGGGCTGCTCCGTTGGGCCCGTCCGGTGCTCGACATCATGATGTCCGGCGTTTCCGAAACCGTGGATTACCAGCTCGCACGCATGTTCGAAGCCGCGGGCGTGCCGGATCAGTACGTCCGGCTCGACGCCGATCTCGAAGACGAGCCCGACTCCGTCAGCGACCTCGACAACGCCGACCCCGCCAACATGCTCCGCTTGCAGCAGATTGGTCAGGAGCTCGCCGAGCGCCGGCGCGCCGACCTCGATCGAGTGGTGGAAGCGCTGTGCCGCGAAGGCGAGCGCCCGGAGGCCTGATCGGGATCGGAGCGCGCGATCCTCACTGCGCCCGAGCTCCGGCTCCTCGGCACTGCCGAGCCCATACCACCGGAGGACCTCTCGCCGCGGCAGGAAGGGGCAGAAGGACCGCGCGTTCGGAGCCGACGCGTGGGTTGCGGCGCGCTCCTCTCCGTTCGTCGCCCCGAGCTCGAGCTCAGTACGTCGAGAAGTGCTCCCAGATGAACTTGGCGGCGAACCGCGGCCAGCCGTGGTTGGTGTTGTTGTACTCCGGGTCGCTGTGCTGGCACCAGAACACGGGGTACCCCTCGTCGCATCCCTGGTAGCGAACGCAGTTCGACAGCGAGTCCGTGTACCCTTGCACCGGTTCGGAGCTCGAGCCGCAGTGGTTGAGCTGGAGATAGAAGTCGCGCGTGCGCGGCCCATTCTCCGGGCCGACGACGTTGTCGCTCTTGCCGTGGATCACGACGGCCGTCACTTGCCCCGTGCAGGAGCGTTGCGCCACGGTCAGCGGATACTGCTGCACCGGTTTCGTCGCACAGGGCGCCACGGCGCGCACCTTGTCGGCGTGCTCGCAACCGAGAATGCTCGAGAAATCGCCGCCGGAACTCTCGCCTGCCGCGAACACCCGCGCCTTGTCGACGCAGAAGTTGTTGGTGATCGTGTCGTAGAGCGGCTGGAAGAACGAGACATCGTTGGCGCCCCAGCCCGAGCTGGGGTTGGCGGGGTGCGGGTAAACGCGAATCCAGGCGTCCCTCGCCCCGTTGCTCTCGAAGCCGGCGTTCTGTTCCGCCCACGTGATCGGGTTGTTGGTGGGGTTGAACATGAACAACACCGGATAGGGTTTGTTCGCGTCGTAGCCGTTCGGCAGCTTTACGTAGTACTGATGACCCGAGACGGTCAGCGGGTTCTGACCACTTCCGGTCTGCGGATTGGCCTTGCCGCAGCCGGCGCTCGGATCCGCGGGGGCTTTGCCGCCCGACATCGTGCTGCCGCCCGAGCCGCCCGAGCCGCCCGCACCGCCGCTCATCCCTGCCATGCCGCCGTCGCCACCCATTGGAGCGCCGCCTTCGTTGCCGCCCGTGCTCTTCCCGGCCATCCCACCGTCGGCCGAGCCTGCGGCGCCACCGCTCGGAGGCATGCCG
>QGUH01000504.1 GCA_003242355.1 Pseudomonadota bacterium | reverse complement strand
CCGCGGTGCCGAGTTGGCCGCCCCCGGGCATGGGGGTGTGGGGGGGGGGGGTGGGGGCTTTGGAGGGGGGCTTTTGATTTTGTGCCGCGGCGACCTCGCGCGCCTCCTCCGCGAGCTCGCGCAGCGCGGCGCCGAAGTGCTCACCGTCCCCGCCGCGTTCACGCTGAACACCGGCAAGGAGCACTGGCACGTGCTGCTCCGCGCGCGGGCCATCGAGTCGCAGTGCTACGTGCTCGCCGCGGCGCAAACCGGCGTGCATCCGGGCGGCCGTGCCACCTACGGCCATTCGCTCGTCGTCGATCCCTGGGGAACCGTCATCGCCGAAGCTTCCGACGGCGTGGGAATCGCCACGGCCACCCTCGAGCGCGAATTCTTGACCACGATTCGGCGGCGCTTGCCCGCGCTCGCGCACCGGCGCCTGTGAGCGACGCGGTGCTGCGCGAACGGCACTCGCGCGCCTCGGGGCGTCGGCGACGGTGCGACGGCCCCGCGCGAACGGCCCCCTCGTCTGGAGGTCCCGCGACGAGAGCCGTGCGAACCGCCCGTCGCGCGCTCAGAGATGGCGCCGCGCGATTTCCGTCCAAGTGCCCGAGGGTTCGAGCGCGACGTAGTTCTTCCAGAACGGGCGCGCCTTCTGCGTCTCGCCGATCTGCTCGTACGCCATCGCGAGATTGAAGTACGCGTCGGAAAACTTCGGGTCGGCCTCGATGGCGCCGAGGAAGAGGGGAATGGCGAGCTCCGGTTGCCCGCGCTCCAGCATCACGTAGCCGAGGTTGTACTGCGCTTCGGGCTGCCGCGGATCTATCTCGAGTGCTTTGCGGTAGAGCTGCTCGGCTTGTTCCACGTCCTGGCGCCGGAACCGGATGTTGCCGAGGTTCGTGTAGGCGATGCTGAGCCAGGGGTCGAGCTCGAGCGCTTGCTTGTAGAGGCGCTCCGCTTCGTCCATGGTTTCGGGCTCCTCATCGAGTTGGCTCGCCTTGAGGTAGAGCTCGTAGGCGGTGCGTGCGCGTTCGCGCCCGGCAGAGGGGCGAAGGACGCGCACCACGTCATCCCTGAGGCTTTTCACCTCGAGGTCGAGCAACATCTGCCCCGTGAGCGGTTCGAAGGCGCCGTCCTGCGTGCGGACCACCACCCGCTGTCCGTCCGAGACGATGCGCAGCTCCTGCAGGGGCCGCGTCACCTTGGGCAGCGAGCGCTTGAGCGCCTGAATGGCGCGCGTCACGTCACGCAGCCGCACGCGTTGCTCGAGCAAGGTCTTCGCGGTGCGGAGCGCAATGAGATCGGAAAAGGTATACGCGCGGCGCCCCCGCCGGCGGCCGCTCGGGGAAACCACGCCCGCACGGTCGAGGGTCCTGAGCCGCGCCGGAGAAAGGTCCAAGAGGCGCGAAATCTCGCTCAGCGTGAACAGATCGGTGAGGGGTTCGCGCCCGCTTCGGTTCGCTTCCTCCGGCCGCTTCGCCTCCTCGCGGCGTTCCACGCGACCGCCGCCGGGCCCGAAAACGACGTGGATGATCTTGTCGTCGCGCTGTTTCTTCCGACCCATAGACGACCGTAGCGACCCGTTCCCGAGGCGTTCGGGAGGCACGAGGGGCTCAATCAATTCTTCCGCGCGGCCCTCCCTGTCAAGGGGGAGCGGTCCACGTCATGGAGAGGCTTTCCGGTCCGCCGGAGAAATCGCACACCCTGGTTGGCCGGAAGCTGTGTCTCACCCGCGGCGCCCTGGAGCTCACTCCGACTTGACATCGGTTGCGACGGCTCGTCAGCCGCTGCGGTTCCTCGTCCGCGTTCGTGGTTGCGTTTCGGAATCATCGCTCAGCACCCGCGCTTCCACCTCCACGTCCACGCGAATGCCGCGCCGATCGCTGCGCACGAACGATTCGGCGCGCACGCGCCCGAGTGGCGCGCGTGCTCGAACCTGCGCCTCGATGCAAGCGATGCGGATTGCGCGGATGCGTGCATGGGGGTGGCTCGCGAGCAGCGCGACGATAGCCTCTGCTTGGTGATCCGGAACGTGACCACCACGTGACGTGAACGGGAGCAGGATGCTGGTCGAGCCGTAGTACGTCGTTCCGTCGCTCTCCTCGCGCGGACGCCCTTCGCTCATCACGTCTGCGCTCTCGAAGAGCTGCCGGAACGCGTAGTCGCTCGCCTTCACGAGGTTCACGGTGCGCCGACACAGGAAACGCTCGCCGCGCGTTTTCGCCAGCGGAGGGCGCGCCGTGCGAGTGCGACCCGCGCTCGCGCCGGCTCGCGCGGCAGCGCGTGCGGATTGACTGCCTCGGTTTCCCGACCCGGAGCTCACTAGCGTAAATCCTATGCCGAAGTGTGGGCGTTCACCCACTTCGCGGCGAGCCGGTTACTTGGCCGGGGCGCTCGGCGTCGCCTACCAAGGGGAAGAAACGCGCACGGTCGCGGGACACGGCCGTGCGTGGTTCCTCAGGAGGAGGCCCGTATGGAAGAGTCGTACGCCGGACCGGAACGCCGCATTCACCGCCTCTATGTCACTCGGAACACCGAGTACCACTTCCGGGGCGATCGGTGCGTTGCCGTCCGCGATAGGAAAACCAGAACCTGGCTCCCGGCCCACCTCGCGGTCAATCGACGCCTCTCGGGGGCCGTTCGCTTGCTGCCCAGCGGGTGCGCGGTGCCGACCGACACGCCGCCTTCCGTGGGCGAGTCGCTCTACTTCGGCGACGACGGGCGGGAGCTCGTCACGAGCACCGTGTGCGACATCCGACGCCCCGAGCGCGAGGTCGTGGCGCTTTATCCCTCATGAACGGATGCGCATCCGTGAGCGGGACAAATTCCCCGGTTAAACCACTTTTCTGCTCTCCGCGTAACGCGCTGCCGGTATTCGCGGCGAACTGCGAACACGCTTTCGCGTGTTTCGGGCCGCACCTCCCAAAATTGCCGTAGTTTGAGGGGGCAGGCCGTTGGAACGATTCTCGCTAAGAGGCGTCGCGCAACGACCCGGGCGGGTAGTTGAATGAAGTTCCCGTCATGACACAGTCTTTACATACGCAGACGGCGCAGAAGGATCCGCGGGCCGTGGAGGTCCTGGCGAAGGACATCTACCGTGAGCTCCGCTCCGGCGGGTTCAACGAGCGTGACGTTTTGGCATTCGCGGGCGAGTTGCTGAGCCTGATCACGCGCGACGTGCGCGGCGAAGGCCAGGCCGATCGTTGATTCGCTAGGACCCATCGAGGGGTGCGGCCCATTGGCCGGTGTTCCGGCCAATGGGCAGGCATTGACAGGAGAGGGGGCGCGCGTGGGGCGCGCCGCGGCGGACGTGCGCCGTTCGGGCGCCCGCGGCATTCGAGGGCCCCCTGGTCCAGAACGACGATTGGAGCAGGCCAGGATTTCAGTGCGCCCGCGCATCCTTTCGTTGACATGCACCCCGGCCGTCCGGAAATCATAACGGCATCGTGGTGTCTCCGACCACACAGGCAAAAGCGCCGCTGTTCGCGGTCATCATCCACGAGAAGGGCGGAGCCGAGCGGCGAGAGGTCTTCGACACGAGCGAGATCAGCGTTGGGCGTGTTCAGGGCAACGATCTCATGTTGCCGAAGGGAAACGTGTCGAAGCGCCATGCGCGCCTCGTGTATCGGGACGGGCGCTTCATCGTCACGGACCTGAACAGCACCAACGGGACCTACGTCAACCGCCGGCGGATCACCCAGGCGACCATCGTCCGCGAAGGCGATCGCATCTACATCGGAGACTTCGTGCTGCGGGTGGAGCCCGGCGCCGGAGCGGCCGACGAGGCGAACGGCTCGCAGCCCCAGGCCGTTCCGCTCGCGCCGGCGCCTCCGGCAGAGCTTCCGCCTGGGGCGTTGCTGCGGTCGGCGACGGAGGACGACGACGAGCTCACCGGATCGATGCCGCGCATCGTGCCGCACCGAGTCTCGCTGCCGGGGGGCGACGTGTCGGTCCCGCCGCCCCGCACCGATGGGTCGGTGAGCTCCCGAGCGCGCTCGACGCAGAGCGACGAGGAAGACACGCAGCGCGCGTTGGCGCTCGACCTCGTGGCAGAGCTCGTTTTGCGCATCACGCAAGGGATCCCGACGGCGCAGCTCGAAGCCGAGCGGGGTGAGGAAGTGGCGGCGCGC
>QGUH01000503.1 GCA_003242355.1 Pseudomonadota bacterium | reverse complement strand
CGACTTGGCCGCTGGAATGCCGAGCGACCTCACCGACCGCATCGTTCGGGCGACGGCGGTGCGGCCCCGGCGGCGCTTCACCCGGGCCCGCCGCTGGATGCCGGTTGCTGGGCTGCTTGCGGCCGCTGCGGCCGTGTTCTTCGTGATGTCCGGAGAGCGTCTCGGGGATGGCGACGCGGGTGCCCTCCTCGCGGCGAACGGAGTGGCGGAGGTGCCGCCGGTGTCCATCGAGAGCGTCGATTTCGGCGGCACGTCGGGGGCCATCTTCATGGTATCGGCCGGAGTGACCGAAACCATGGTGGTCTGGACGCTGGACGCCGACACCTCTCCGGGCTCCCAATGAAAGCCGTTCTGGGCGTGATTCTGTCTGCGTCGGTCGTCGGGACGCCGCTTCCGAAAGAGGGGTCGGCGAGGACCGCGCCGCTTCCGAAAGAGCAGCCGGCGGTGCCCGTGCAGCAGAAGCCCGAGCAGCGCTCGGCGTTCTTCGCCGACGTGATGGTGCTGTACGCGAGCAACTCGAAGAAGGGCATCGACTCGCGGATCGGCAACATGCCGGAGCTGCGAAAACCGCCCTTTTCCGCCTACGACAGCTACGAGCTCGTCGAGCGCACCCGACTGCCGCTCGAGAAGAACGCCCGCACGCTCGGGTTGCCGAACGGGCGCGTGCTCCGGACCAAGCTGCTCGACGTGATCGCCGAAGATACCGTGAAGCTTTCGGCCAGCATCAACCAGCCGAACGGCAAGGACTTCCTGCCGCTCCTCGAAGTGCGGGCGAAGCTCGGCCAAGCGTTCATCGTCGCGGGTCAGAGCTATCGTCAAGGGATTCTCGTTCTCGTGATCCGCGCCGTTCGCTGAGCGCGCTCGGATTTCTCGCTCGGTCCGAAAGCGAGCACGAGAAACGGGGAACGCGCGCGCCTCCGCGCGAGGGATGGCAGGCGGGCTTCGCACATTGCTTTGGCGGGGAGGGGCGGCGCGTGCCGCCCCTCCGAAACGAGGCCAGAATGCCGATCGGTCGAACCGACTCGCGGTCTAGCGGCATGCCGCGGCGTTCGCGGCGGGGAAGACGACGAACGACGCGGAAAGCGGCGGGAGGGCGAGCGCGCCGTTCGTGACGTCGATTTCGATCGGCTCGAGCAGCGGGAGCTCTCCGGAATGCGTTCGCAGCGGTGCTCCGTTGAGCTCTACGGTGGTACTGTCGAGGCGCGGCGCGCCGAGCCGGTACACCTGCGCCCGAGGGCCGAGCGCGCCGTCGTGGCGCACTACGGCCTCGTGTTCGCGGTCGAGGTTGACGACGAGCACCGTGACGCTGCCCGGCGCCGTCCGCGAGCGCTCGGCCGTGCAGTGCGCATACAACCGAACGTACGGGTTCTTCTCCTCGGCTCGGCTCACCGCGAGCACGCGCGTGCCCATGAGCCGCTTGTGGAGCACGGACGCGTAGTAGTCGGGCCGCGGCTCGAGCGTGGCGTCGTCGAGCATGCCGTAGTGCGAGCCGGCGAGCGTTTGCCGCACGACCACGGGCTGACCGCTTCGGGCCGCGGCGCCCAGCGCGTCGAGCCACCAGAGGGTCGAGGCGAAGCGATCGGAGACGCCGGGCTCGCCGCCGCACTGGGCATTGCCGGTTTCGCCGAGCCAGAGCGGGATTTGGGGCGCATGTCGATCGCGCAGGCGGCTCACGTACGCGGCCCAACGATCCTGCTCGTCGAGGAAGACGGGATTCAACAACACTTCCGGGCCGGCACGGCGCGTCGCCATCGGGCAGCGCCGCGACTGCTGCGGGTAGAAATGCCAGGTGAGAGCGTCGAGCGCGTCGCCGCCCCCGGCCTTCAGAAAATCCTCGTAGATGCCGAAGAACGCCGAAAGGGGCTCACCCATGACGGGCCACAGGAAACCCGCGGGCCCGACCACCCGCGCGTCGGGAGTGTAGCGCTCGACGACCTCGGCGAAGACGCGCACGTCTTCGGCGTACCGTTCTCCCGTCACGCGGTGGGACGGGCCGTGCACGAACGGATAGCCGTTGACCTCGTTGCCGAGCTCCCACACGGCGACGGCGTCACCGCGCGCTCGTGCGTGCCGTGCGAGCGCTTCGAAGTTGTGTGGCGTCCAAGCGCCGCGTTCGTCGCGAGGCCCCGGCCCGGCGTTGACCGTGAAGAAGAGATCGAGCCCGGTGCGGCGGACGAAGGCGTTCACCGCGTCCCAGTGGCGACGGGTGAACGCGAGCTCGTATCCCGGGGGCAGCGCGGCGGGAGCATGGTCGTTCGGCGAATAGTAGACGTGATCGGCCTCCGTGCCGCCGATGCGCAGATAAGCGGGGGCGAGCTCGGCGGCGAGGCGGGCCAGCGCGGGGCGCGTGAAGTCGAAGGGAGGCACGCGCTCGCTGCCGCGGGCGATCTCCACGCGATCCGCGGCGGCAGCCCAGAAGTGACCGCCCACGACTTGGGACGTGTCCACGGCGAAGGACAAGAAGCGTGGATCGACCTCTGCCAGGATGCGGGAGCCGTCGACGCGCATCCGAACGGGATCACCGGTTGCGGCGGGTTCTTTCGGAGCGGCACCGTACGTGACGTCGAGCACGGCCCCGACGAACCGATCCGAAGAACCCACGGCGACGAGCAGCGGTTTCGAAAAAACGACGGTGAACGCGGCAGCGACCCCGGCCACGCCGAGCACGCCCGAACGAGGAATGCGCACGGGCGGCGCAATACGCGACGTGGAGCGCACGCGCAAACCAGCTCGGCTCGCGGGTGAGTCGCGCGTTGCGTCAGGTGAGCGCGCGAATCACGAATCGTCCGGACGTGCGAGCATCTCGAGCAAGCCCCGCTCGTCGAAGTCGAGGACGCGCCCTCCGAAGGTTCCGAGCGATGCGGTTTCGCGGACGGCTGCGACGCGCCCGGAGTGGTCGAGAAACACGAGCACGGGGACGCCGTCTTTCGCCGGATCTCCCCACGATACGACGAGATCTCGGTGCGCTCGGGCGTCCAACTTGGCGACGATGTAGTCCTCTTCGAGCAGCGTACGGATCTTTTCGTGATTCGAGAAGACGTCGTCGAGCAACAGGCACCAGGAGCACCAATCGCCGCCCAATACGACGAGCACGCGCTTTCCTTCCGCTGCGGCGCGCTGCACTGCGGTTTCGACCACCCGCTTGCCGTTGCCCGACGCATCGTACACGCGGCGTCCACGCAGGCGACGTTCCGCATACGCGTTGTAGAGCTTGCGCAGGCCAACGGCTCCGCCGACGGCGACCGGAACCAGCGAGACCAGCACCGCGAGCGCCAAGAGGTGGCGACGCGGCGGGCGCGACGGCAACACGCGGGGATTCTGGCTCGGCGGCGCTTCGGTCACGAACGACCTCGATTCCGGCGGAGGCTACCAGCCCGAGCGGGCTCGGGCTAATACTCCCCTGCGTCGGGTCATTCGCGCGTGATTCGAACGCGGGCCACACCGTCGCCGGTTCCGAGCACTTCGACCCGAAGCGCTCGATCGGGGTCGACGAACGGGTGCATCGGAATTGCGACGATTGGGTTCCGAAACGCAGAATCCGCGTAGGCCGTGTATGGGCCGTTTCCCGTCCCGAGATTGCCGGGAAGTGCGGCTCCGGGCCGGAGCCCGACGTACACGCCCTCGGGCAGTGCGTGATATGGCCCGAACGGATCGGTGCGCGCGAACGCGTTGAACCCGAGGCCCGTCCGGTACTCGATCGCGTAGTGGGATCCGTACTGGTCGAGTTCGAGCAACACGAGCTGTGTCGCTTCGGAAGGAGCCCACCTCGTGGTGTCGTGAAGGTCGAGCTCGAGGTTTTCGCCCGGCTGCAAGGCGACTTCGAGCGCCCTGCCGGGCAAGAATCCGAGCACCCATTTCGAATAGGCGTTGAAGTGTACGAGCGCCGTACCGCTCATCGGGTCGGTTTGGTCGGCATACACGGCGAGCCGGCACTCACGGCCGTCGAGGAGGCGACTCGGAAAGGGACGATCGGGACAGCTCAGCGCCGGGCGCTCGCCTAGGCCCATGGCGTGACCGAGCTCGTGGGCGACGACCCGGACCGATCCGTAGGTGAGGGCGCTCTTCCCCAGGAAGCAAACCCCGTCCCCGCCTCCGAGCCACCAACGTGCGCGACG
>QGUH01000502.1 GCA_003242355.1 Pseudomonadota bacterium | reverse complement strand
CCGGCGGCGTTGTTGGGCCGCCGCGCAGCCGGCCCTGCGGCGAGCAACGCGTAGTCCTCTCCGCCAAACAACGCGAAACCCAGGGGCGTCCGATCGAGGCTCGCTGCAGCGCGAACGAGCTCGGGGCGGAGCACGCGCGCGAGCAGCTCCGCCGAGATCACGACTTTGACGCGGCTCGCGCGTGCGAGGTGGCCCGCGTCCCCCGCCAGCCCATCGGAGACGTCGAGTGCGGCGTGCGCTCGTCCGGGGAGCGTGGCGCCGTCCTCGAGACGCGCGGTGGGCCGGCGGAATGCAGCGATGCACCGTCGGAACGCGGCGCCGCGGACGCGCCCTCGAATGAGCGCCGCGAGCCCTGCGGCGGCGAGGCCCACGTCGCCGAACAACCACAGCTCGTCGCCCGCGCGCGCGCCGCTTCGCCGGACGGGAGAGCGCGCGCTGCCGAGCGCCGTCGTGTGGATGGAGAGCTCTCGCGCCCGCGTGAAGTTGCCTCCGACGATCGGACAACCGAGCGCACGCGACGCTTCTGCCTGACCCCGAAGCAGACGCGTGAGATCCCGGTCCGAGAAGCGCTCGGGCAACGCGAGCGCGGACAGCGCCGCCACCGGGCGAGCGCCCATCGCCGCGAGATCGCTCACCGCTGCCTGAAAGGACCGGAAACCGACGTCTTCGAGGGTCATGAAACGCCCGTCGAAGTGCACGCCTTCCACGGCCGAGTCCACCGTCCACACGAGCCGTCCCGAAGAGCGCAGCACGGCCGCGTCGTCGCCGATACCCTGCTCGATCGACGCTCCCGTCGCGCGGCCCAGCACCCGCGCAGCCAGGGTGATCCGTGACAGCTCCGAGCTCGAACGTGTCCGCACGGACCGGAGCTTAGCCGAGCGAGCTGAACCTGAGCGGCAGCGTGACGACGAACACGGTGCCGCGCGGCACGTTGTCTTCGATGGTCACGCTCCCCCCGTGCGCCTCGACCAGGCGCTTGACGATGGAAAGGCCGAGGCCGGTGCCCCCCTGCTCGCGGGTCGAGCTCGAGTCGACCTGATAGAACGCGTCGAAGACCTTGTCGCGTTCGTGCTCGGGGATGCCGATGCCGTCGTCCGCGACTCGGAACTCGATGGCAGCCCGGCGGCTCCCGAGCAAAACCACTCCCTGCGAGCCGGACAGCTTCTCGGGATCCATGCTGGCGAGCCGGACATCGATCGAGACGCACCCGCCCGGCCCGGTGAACTTGACCGCGTTGTCGACCAGGTTCAAGAGCACCTGTCGCAGCCGCTCGGGGTCCGCGTACATCCGCGGAAGCCCCGCTTGCGTGTGTCGAGTGACGGACACCTGTTTCTTGCGCGCATGCGGTTGCACCGTCGCGAGCACGTCTTCGACGATCGAGTCGGCCGCGACGTACTCGCGCTCCAGGTTCGTCATCTTGCTCTCGAGCTTGGACAGATCGAGCAGCCCCTTGATCAGGGCGAGCAGCTGATCCCCCTTCTCCCGAATCGTGCTCAAGAACTCTCGCTGCTCGTCGGTCAGGTCACCGGCGAGCCCTTCCACGAGCATCTCGCTGTATCCGATGATCGACGTCAGCGGCGTCCGGAGCTCGTGCGAGACCGTCGCGAGGAAGTTGCTCTTGAGCCGATCGAGCTCCGTGAGGCGCGCGTTCGCCTCCTCGAGCTTTCGCGTCTTCTCCTCGAGCTCGCGGAAGCTCTCGCGCACGCTGGCGAGGTGCATGTTGCTCGTGAGCAGCGCGCGATGCTCGCTGAACAAAACGAGCTCGAACGTCAGCGAGAGGTGGCGAGCCAGCGCGAGCACGCGTTCGTCCGACAGTCGCGGGAGCCGCTGGAAAAGCTCGGTGCAGCGGGCCCGATCGAGGTCCGGAGCGAGCTCGAAGAGGCGATCGGAGGGCTCCATCGCCTCCGGCAACGCGTACGGACCGAAGATGAGCCGTCCCATCGCGCGCCCGTCGTACTCGAGCCGAACCACGCGATAGACGGCGCCCGTCACGCACTCGCGGCGCGCGCTCCCCCCCGGACCGGGCTCGAGGTGTTTCACCTCGCTGACGATCTGCTCGACGCGCGCGCCAACGCGGCGATGCTCCCCGAGCAGCGCATACAACTCGCCCACTTCCGCGGCTGCGGCCAAGAGGCGCCCGTCCTGCCCGTAGAGGCGGATCGGAATCCCGAACAACGAGAACACACTGCCGAGCAGCTCGCCGAGCGCGTCGCGGTCAACGAGGTCCTCGAGCCGCGGACTCACGTCCTCGATGGAGGTGAGTGCCGCGGGGTTGCTCATGTTTCGGCCTCCTCCGGGCGAAGGACGTCGAGCGCTCCCCCCACGCACGCCGAGAGGAGCTCCCGGACGGACCGTTTCGTGCCGAGCTTCTCGGCCACTTCCTCGAGCAACGCGCGTGCGTCGAAGCCGAACTTGCGCGCCAGATCGTGGGTAGCGTCGAGCGAGCCGAAGGTCAGATGCAAGAGCCCGATGAAGCTCTCGATCACGCCGAGCCCCTGGGTCGCGATGGCCAGATACACCGGCTCCCGGCCACGCGCCGCGAGCTCGGCGATTTCGGCCTCGCTGCGCACGCCGGGCAGGTCGCGCTTGTTGAACTGGATCACGACCGGCATGTCGTGGAGTAGGAGGCCGTGCTCTTTCAGATTGTGCTTCAAATCCAGGAACGAATCGGCGTTGTGCTGCGTCTCCGAGATTCGGGAATCCGCGACGAAGGCGATCCCGTCCGCCCCCTGCACGACCAGGCGTCGCGTGGCCGCGTGGATCACCTGACCTGGCACGGTGAACACCTTGAGGCGCACCGAGAGGCCCCCCGGCGTCCGGAACCGAAGCGGCAACAGGTCGAAGAAGAGCGTCCGATCGTCGCGCGTCTCGAGCGTCATCAAGCGCCCGCTCGAGGCGGGGTCCGCGGCTTGGTGGAGAGCGACCAGGTTCGTGGTCTTGCCACTGAGCGCCGGGCCGTAATAAACGAGCTTGATGGTCAGCTCGCGATTGACGAAGTCCAGCTGCACGACAGCCTCGGCCTAAGACAGAACGGACCGATGAGCGACCGGTTCAGCGTCCGACGGCATTTCGGCAAGATACCACGCCTTTCGACGTGACCGCCCTGCTCCCCCTGCTCGTCCTCGAAGCCTCCCTCGCGAGCGATCCGGGGCTTTCACCCGCGATTCGCCGATTCGAGACGAGCCTATCGGTCAAGCTCGTCCCCGTGCGGGCGGCGCCCGCCGAAAGTAGGTTTCCTCCCTACTCCGATGCGCGGGTTCATCACATCGAAAGCCTCCTGCAACGGGCGCGCACGGAAGCCGCGGCTCTCGCGGAAGTCCAAGCGTGGTCGGCGCTCGCGGAGGTAGAAGCCGAGCTCCGCGCCCATCCCGAGCTGCCTCAGTCCGCTTGGCTGATGGCGGAACGGCTCACGCTGGCCGCAAAGCTCGCCCGCACGAGCCGCCCCGCGGAAGCCGCGGAGATGGTGCGGCGGGCGCGCGCTCTCGAGCCCGAGCGCGCCGCTCCCTTCGGCGCGACCGATCCCACGGGCCATCCGGAGCCCGACGCCGTCACGATCACCGTGCGGGGGCTCACTGCCCGCGACGAGCTCGTATGGAATGGGGAGCGCGCGGTGCCCCCCCTCGCGCGCGTTCCGGGGGAGCACCACGTCCGCGTGTTGCGGCTCGGAGAGCTCGTGTGGGCGGGTTGGGTTTCCATCTCCCCCGAAAACCCGACACTCACCCTCGACTTGCCGACGGCGCCCGCGTGCAGCGCGGCCGATCTCGCCATCGAGCGAACGAGTGCCGAGCAGGTGACGCCGTACCCCGACGTCGCCTGTGGAGCCTGGGCCGTCGTCCGACGCGGCCCGAGCGGGATCGAGCTCGCCGTCTGCCAGGGCTCCCGCTGCGGCCCTTTCCGACCCGATCCTGGCGCGCTCAGGGCGCTCCGCCCTTCTCCGGGCGACGCTCCCTCGCGGGCTCGGCGGCCTCAGACGGGTCCCGATTGGCTGACCATCGCCCTGGTCGGCGCGGGCGCCACGCTCGGAACCGTGTTCGTCCTCGGGCAGGCCGGTGCGTTCTCCAGCACCGACTCCCCGCCTGCGCGCTTCACGTACACGGGGTTCGTCCCTCCCGAAC
>QGUH01000501.1 GCA_003242355.1 Pseudomonadota bacterium | reverse complement strand
CGCCGGATCGTCCTTGCAGAGCAAGGCCCCGCCGGTGTGGTCGATGATGCCGCCGAAGCGCATCGTCCCCACGTAGTTGATCCACTTCACCGGGGTCTTCGGAGTGGTGATCACGTACTCGCGGCGGGTGTCGTCGAAGTAGCCGTACTTCATTGGCAGCTCGGTGTGTCGGACTCTGGCGGCGTCGGGTGGAAACGATTGGCACCCGCGCCGACGAGGGGGGTCGGAGGCGGCTCAGTATGCCTGGGAACGGTTCCAGAGCAACCGGCGCATCGACGCTTTCCGTGCTGGAAACGGCGCGTCAGGTGCGGCGCGTGGGGTTACCGCCCGACGAGCTCGAGGGCGAGCCCCTCGCTCGCGACGAGCAGCTCGACGGACGGCGCGTGCTCGGCCAGCCAGGCCCGCGCGCCCTCGCCGATGCGGTCGAGCGCCGCGTCGGTACGGTCCGGGTCGTGATGGAACAGCGCGAGCCGTAGGGGCTCGGCGAGCGCTGCGAACCCGAGGACGTGATCGACCTGAGAGTGCCCCCATCCCAGCTTCTGGGGCATGTCGCTCGCCACGTACTGGGAGTCGTGAATGACGAGATCCGCGTTCTCACAGAAGCGAGCGAGCGCCTCGGTCGTGATCACGGGATTCGGCGCGTTCAGCTCGTTGTCCGTGAGGTACGCGAGCCGCGCGCCATCGGCGTCTTCGATCAGAAATCCCTGCGCCCCGCCCGGATGGTTGAGCTGCACGCAATGCACCAGCGCGCTGCCCACGCGCCAGGGCCGTTCGCCGGGGCGAGCGAGCTCCACGCGGGCCGGAATGTCGTGCACGCTCACCGGGAAATGAATGTCGTCGAAAATATTCCGCTGGAAGCGCTGCTGGGCCTCGTTGGCGAGCGGATACACGACCAGCGTGTTGGCTTTGTCCCAGAGGGGAGCGAAGAAGGGCAGGCCGAGGACGTGATCCCAGTGCGTGTGCGACAGCAAGAGGTGCACCCGCTCCGCGCGCCCTTCCCGAACGAGAATGTTGCCGAGGGCGCGAAGCCCCGTGCCCGCGTCGAGCGCGAGCGTGGTCCCGTCGGCGAGGCGCACTTCGACGCACGACGTGTTGCCGCCGTAACGAGCGGTCTGCGGGCCCGGCGCCGGTACCGACCCTCGGACTCCGTAGAACGTGACGTGCATCTGCCACCTCCTTACACCACTTCCTGCTCTCGGGACACCGAGCGGCCCAGAGGCCGGTGTCGGGATATGACGCGGGGACGCACGGGGGGCAGCGCCCCCGTCGTGAATCCGCAATGCAATTTCGGTCCGATGGGGTAGCTTGGAACGGGCCCATGTCCGACCTCGCTCCTGGGTTCTTGGTCGCAGCCCCTCCGCTCGGAGACCCCAATTTCGATCGCTCGGTGGTGTTGCTCGCCGCCCACGGGGCGGAAGGAGCCTTCGGGTGGATCATCAACGGGCGTGAGGTGATGACGCTTGCCGAGCTGGTGGTTCGAGCCGGCGTGGCCTCGACCGAGCCCCCCATCCGGGGCGGGTTGCGCATTGGAGGCCCGGTGGCTCCCGAGCAGGTCTGGCTGGTGTACCGGGCACGCGACCGCTTCCCGGACATCGAGGAGCAGCTCGAGATCGGGCCCGGAGTCATCGCGTGTGCGTCGCGCCGAGTGCTCGAGTCGCTCGCGGCGGGGCACCAGATCGACGGCGTGTTCGGGGTGCGCGGCTACGCGGGCTGGGCGCCGCAGCAGCTCGAGGCCGAAATCCGCCAAGGCGCCTGGCTCCCGACCGACCTCGACCCCGAGCTCGTCTTCGCACGCCCCGAAGAGCTCTGGCACAAAGCCTACGCGGGCGTCGGCGCCACGCCGATGGCGTTCAGCTCCCGCGTCGGGCTCGCCTGATCCTCGTCCGACATCGACGCGCTCGGGGCGTCACCCGTGCGGCTTCATCGAGGAGAGCTCGCCCGTGCGCTCCGGCTCCACCCGAGGCGATGAGGGCTCGCCCCCCGGGGCGGTCAGCTCTGCGCGGAGCTGACGAGCGGCACGAAGATGCATTGAATCGTGCTCTGCAGATCGAGCGTTCCGTCCGCGTGTTTGGTGCCGACGACGAGCCGTTGCGAGTAGTCGTCCCCGACGGGGATCGCGATGCGGCCGCCCGGAGCGAGCTCGCGGACGAGCTCGGGCGGAATGTCCTCCGCGCCGGCGGACACCAGAATCTTGTCGAACGGAGCGTGCTCCGGAAGGCCGAAGCGGCCGTTGCCGTGCAGCACGGTGACGTTGCGGTAACCGAGGTCGGCGATCGTATTTTGCGCGCGCTCGGCGAGCTCCGGAACGATCTCCACCGCGTACACCTCACGGCCGAGCTGACCGAGCAGGGCCGCCGCGTAGCCCGAGCCTGCGCCGATCTCCAGCACTCGATCTTCGGGTCGAACGTCGAGGTACTGGAGCATGATGGCAATCATGCTCGGCTGGCTGATGGTTTGGCCGTAGCCGATCGGCAGGGCGCCGTCGCGGTACGCGAAAGCGCGGTTCTCGGGGGGAACGAAGCGGTGACGCGGCACCCGCAGAAAGGCTCCGAGGAGCCGCTCGTCCGTGATTCCGGTTTGCTCTGTGATTTGCGCGACGAGCAGGGCTCTCGCTTCGCGAAGCAGCGCGTCCGCATCCCGAGACGACTCGGGCTGAGTGTGCGGCGCTTGGGTCGACGGGTCCACCCTCTGCAGCCTAGGTCGCATTTCGTGTTTGGCAACGTGCGAGTACGCCGCGGGTGTCGCGCTTGCGACCGCGCGCCCGCCCGTGAAAGAGTGGCTCCGTGCCGCGCTCCTCGGTGATCGTTCCGCTCGCTTTCGGAGTCGCCTTCCTCTCCACGTTGTTTCCGTTCGCGGGAGAGACGCCGCGGCTGGCGCATTCCGCCGCGGCCCTGCGCTCCGCGTGCCCGAGCGACATGGTCCGCGTTCGCGATTTCTGCATCGATCGTTTCGAAATCGCGACGGTCGACGACCGAACCGGAGAGCCCCTCTCGCCCTACTACCCGCCGCATCCACGGCTCGTCGAGACCGTCTTTCGAACCTGGACGCTCGAGCGAACCCTCGTGGGGCCCCCGCCTACCCGTGCGATCCCGCTGCCGCTCTTGCCCGATATCCAGCGGGAGCAGACCGATTTTCGCCCTCGGGCGGTGTCGCGGCCGGGGGTCGTGCCGCAGGGATACCTCTCGCAATGGCTGGCCCGAAAGGCTTGCGAGAACGCCGGCAAGCGCCTCTGCACCGAAAAGGAGTGGGTGACGGCTTGTCGCGGCCAGCAGGAGCGGAAGTTCCCGTACGGGGATCGTTACGAAGCGGGACGCTGCAACGTGTATCGCGCGCAGCATCCCGCGCTGGTGCTCCACAACGCGGCCTGGTACGGGCACCTGGATCCGCGCCTGAACCTCGTGGTCGAGGCGAACGGAGATCCCTTGCTGCGAGCGACGGGCGCGACGCCGAGCTGCGCGAGCGTGTGGGGCAACGACGCGATTTACGACATGGTCGGCAATCTCGACGAGTGGATCGACGACCCCCGGGGAGTGTTCGTGGGCGGCTTCTTCGCGCGCGGGACGCGCGAGGGGTGCGAAGCGCGCATCGCCGTGCACGGACCGACCTACTTCGACTACTCGACCGGAACGCGCTGTTGCCGGTCCATCGAAGCCAGTGCGCGCTCGAAATGAACGCGTACCGCACGCGTCGAGAGCACAGTGCCGCGCTCGTCTCGACCGACGACACCATGAACCGCGCGCCTCGTGAGCAGCGAGCGAGAGCTACGCGGAGCCTTGGGACTTGAGCTTGCGGCCGAGCAGCTCGATTGCTCGATCGAGCTCCTGCCGGATCGCGTGTCCGTCCGGCAGGTCGCTCCAGTGCGACCAGCAGAGCAGCACGGTGCGCGCTTCGGGGTCCGACAGGACGGGCAGCGTGCGCATCGCGAGCACCGAATCGTCGGCCTCGCGCCAGCGAATCGCGACGTCGCGTCCGGGAGTGTTCGCGAGCACCGGGCCGCTCGCGCGCCGTCCGCTCGCGAGCGACAGCGCGACCGGGGTGTCGACGCTGCCGACGTTCCCGCCCCTGTCTCTTATAAACATTTGACGCTCCCACAGAATAGAGAGGTATATGTTCGG
>QGUH01000500.1 GCA_003242355.1 Pseudomonadota bacterium | reverse complement strand
CAAGAACCTCCACGGGGTGGCGCGGGGCCCCGGCCCCTTGCCGGGCTCGGGCTGGGGCGTGGCCGTCGTCCCCCGGCCGGGCTTCGCGGCCAACCGGCCGTGGCCCGTCCGCCCCGAGCCCGCGAGACGCTCGCAGGCCTCGCGCCCGACGCCACCCTCGACCCGTCACACGGCGTCGTGCTGTCCGGAGCGCTGCTCACGGCGGCGGCGGGCGGCGCGGCGCTCGACCTCGGGATCACCATCATCGAGAGGACGTTCGGTCCTCGCCTCGCGGCGATGGTCAGAAACGAGCTCTTCCTCGAGGATCCGAACGGGAGCACGTATTTCCGGATCGTTTCGACCGACTAACGCACTCCGCCGGAGCTCGCGGAGGTGGAAGGACCGGCGCCCGTTCGGGTCGCGGTGCTCCGGGCTTTCCGCGACCCGCGCTCGTGCCCAAGAGACGAGAGCGCCGACCCGTCGGTTCCGACGCCCGTGGCGCGCTTCCCGCGAACGGTCGGCGGTTCACGGTCGGTGACACGAACGATACGCGCGGCGCGCGCACCAGTGACGCGCTTCCCGCAAGCGGTCGGCGGCTCACGGGGCGCGCGGCGCATTACGCGAGCAGCCGCTTTCGATGCTCGGCAGCGGCCTCGGAGCTCACGAGGCGCGCGACCAGAGCGAGCGCGAAATCGATGGCCGTGCCTGGTCCGCGACTCGTGACCACGTTGCCGTCTTCCACGACGCGCTCCTCGACGAAGCGCGCGCTGGGCAACGGGCAGCCGGGGTAGCTCGTCGCCGTCTTGTCTCGGAGCACGCCCGCTGCGTCGAGAACCGTGGGTGCCGCACAGATCGCCGCAACGAGCTTGCCTGCGCTGGCGCTCCGGCGAGCGAGCTCGAGAACGCGCGAGTCCTCGCGGAGCCGCTGCGTCCCCGGTCCGCCACCAGGCAGGACCACTGCATCGAAGCTCTCGCCGGCCACCGCGTCGAGCGTCGTGTCCGACGCGACCACGATGTCGTGCGCACCGCGCACGGGTCCCGGAGCGAGTCCCGCGACGGTCACGGTGACGCCCGCACGTCGCAGCACGTCCACGATTGTCACTGCCTCGATCTCTTCGAACCCTTCCGCAAGCAAAACGAGCGCCGACGCCACAGTCGAATACCTCCGTCCACCGAGTGTTGCGCCGGTCGGGAGCGCGAGCAAAGGCCTTCGCCCGTGCACCGCGCACGGCTCACTGGCACGCGACGACGTCGAGCTCGACCCGCGTGCCGCGACGGCGCGCACGCAGCAAATGCCGACCGAGCAATGCCATCGCCTCCGCGCCCGCGAGCGCTGGCTCCGGTGCGAAATCCAGCGCTCCGACCGGATCGGCACCCAACAGAGCCGCTCGCGTTTCGGATTCCCCCGGCACGAACACCCACCCTCGGGGCGCGGATGGCCGCCCGTAACGATCCACGAGCACGGTGGGAAGGCCGACGCCGCTGCCCACGTGCCAGGTACCCGAGCGCGTCGAGCCCTCGGCGTCGACCAGCACGGCTTCGACGTTGGGCCGATCGAGCCCGGCTCCCCCCGCGTCGTCGCGGTACACGACGAGAGCGCCCCCGTTGGGGACGGGCAACAGATCGAAGGCGAGCACGCGCGCTCCCGTCCGCGTGACCCGCTTCGGTGCCGCCACGGCAGCTCCCTTCGTATCGAGCGGCACGACTTCGACGCGCGTGGCGCCCTCGCCGACCACGTCGGCCTCTGCATCGTCGAGCGCCGCGGGCGCCGCGGACGGTGCGCCTTCTCGCACGAGGTACGCGAGAAAGTAGCCTCCCGGACGGGGAGCGAGCCGCGGAGATTCGACATCGACGTCCGCCGCGAATGCACGGCGCTCGATCTTTTGCGGAGCGATGCTCTCCGGATCGATTGCTGCCGTCGCCAACACGGACGCCTTCTCGTCCTGCGTGGTCCATGCGAGCAGGACGCCGTCCTCACTGCTCTCCAGTGAAAACCCCGGAGCGTGCCGCAAAAGGCCCGTGACCTCCGCACCGCGACGGACGTCGGCCGGCGCAAACGGGGGATCGAGTCGGACGAGCCGCAAACGCACACCGGCGGAATCGCCTTCCGCGATCGCGCCGAGCCACCGCCCGCGATGCGGCACGAGCATCGGTGGATCCACCTCGCCGACCACGCGGCCGAGCTCGACGGTGCGCCCGCCTCCATCGCGCTCGACGATCGCGGCAACGGCGTGCATCGTCCCGCTCCGGCTTTCGAGCCCACCAACCGCGAAGCGATCGTCGGCGGCACGCGCGTCCCCCAGCTCGATCGAAAACGGCAAAACCTCGGCGAGCTCGTCGTCGTCGATCGCCGCGGGCTTGCCCGGCCCGGCCGCGCCCAGGCCAACGACCGCGGAATCCGACGCCGCGCGGCAGCGCCCGAGTGCGGCAACGCGCGCGCTCGGCTCGGCGGAAGGCGCAGCGCGCGTTTCGTTCGGAGCCGATTTCGAGCGACACGCGCACGCGACGAGCGCACACACGATCCCGATCCACGGGGGCTGCACGCTGAGAAAGCGGCCGGTCGTCATGAAGCGCCGAGGACCATGCGCGGCGTTCGGACGGTCTACCTCGCGGGCCCGGAGCACCGCAAGTATGATGGCACCGCCCGAATGGAGCAGCGTGTCCTTACGCGGACGTACGTCCCCAATCCACTTCTGCGCGCCATTTACCAACGCTTCTTCGACAAAATCCACGTGGACGAGGCGTGGGTTCGCGAAGTGCGGAGGCTCGCGGAGCGAGGGCGCGTCGTCTACGTGCTCCGCAGCCTCAACGTCGTCGACTTCCTGGCGCTCGATTACCTCACCAAGCGTCACGGGCTGCCGCAGATTCGCTTCGTCAACGACCTCGGCCTCTGGATTCTGAACCCACTCGGCAAGGGCTGGCTCAACGCGCTCGTCCCGAACAAGGAGGTCACCCAAGCCGAGGAGCTCGAAGACGCGCTCTTGCGCGGTGGCTCCGCCGCCCTCTTCCTGAAACGCCCTCCGGGAGTGCTCGATCGCGCTGCGGGCGCGACGGGCGGTCGCGGGTTGAAAGAGGGCGACGAGCTGGTGCTCGCGCTGTTCGAGCTGCAGCGCAAGTGGAAGCAGCCGATTCTCCTCGTGCCGCAGGTCTTCGTGTGGTCGAAGTTCCGCGACACGCGCGGCGCCGAGCCCCTCGCGCTCTTGTTCGGGACGCGGGCATGGCCGAGCTCCACGCGGACGGTGCTGCAGTTCCTCTACAACTACAAGCACGTGGCTCTGAAGCTCGGCGAGCCGATCGACCTGTCCGTGTTCCTCTCGGAGTCCGGGGGGCACACCGACGAAGTCCTCGTTCGACGGCTCATCTACGCGGTGCTGCGCAGACTCGAACGCGAGCGCCAGAGCATCACGGGACCCGCCGAAAAAGCGCCCGAGCGCGTGCGCCAAGAAATCCTGCGGAGTCCGCGCCTGCGCAGTGTCATCGAAGATCTCGCCGACGAGCGCCACGATCGCTACGCGCTCCAGGCGCGCGCTCTCACCATGCTCGAAGAGCTGCAGACGATGCCGGGGCGCGCCACGCTGAAGCTGCTCGAGGTGGTGCTCGAGCGTGTCTTCCAGCGCATCTACGCCGGCGTCGAGTACGACCCGAAAGACATCGAGCGGCTCCGAGCAGCGGCGCGCAAAGGCACGTTGATCCTGCTCCCCAGCCACAAGAGCCATATCGATTACCTCATCCTGAGTTACATCTTCAATCTCGAGAACCTTCCGCTCCCGCTCATCGCGGCCGGCGACAACCTCGATTTCTTCCCCGTGGGGCCGATCCTGCGACGGGGCGGCGGTTTCTTCATTCGTCGGTCGTTCCGCGGCGATCGCCTCTACGCCGCCGTGGTCGACGCCTACGTGCGCCGACTGATCCGCGACGGGTTCTCGATCGAGCTCTTCCTCGAGGGTGGCCGGAGCCGCACGGGCAAGCTCCTCCCGCCGAAGTTCGGTTTGCTCAGCATGATCGTGGACGCGGCGCTCGCCATGGCCGAGCGCCCGTGCTTCTTCGTCCCGCTGAGCATCGGCTACGAGCGTTTGATCGAAGCGGAAACGTACGAGCGCGAGCTCCAGGGCGGCGACAAGCCGAAGGAAGACGCCGCAGG
>QGUH01000499.1 GCA_003242355.1 Pseudomonadota bacterium | reverse complement strand
TCGGCGTATAAACCCCCTTATTGGGCTCCGACGCGGTGAGCCCGCCGTCAGACCCCCTTCCCCCACGGAAGCAGCCTTCCGTGAAGTGGTTCGGATCCACGAGCGCTACGCGGCCGAGGTCGTCGAACGCTTCGACCTCTGCCCCTGGGCAGCACGGGCACGCGCTCGTGGCCGCGTGCGGAGCTCGGTGCTGGTCGGTCACGATCCCTCCGACCTCGCGGCTTCGCTTCGCGCGATCCGCGAGCTCGAGGCCCTCGACGAGGTCGACATCGGCCTCGTGATCTATCCCGCCGTCGGCCTTTCTCGGCTGGATTTCGAAGCTTTCGTGCGGCGGTTGCGCGCCGCGGACGCCGAACGACGCAAGCCCTCGGAGGCTCCCTTCGCGATGGCGGCTTTCCACCCGGAAGCGGCGCTCGATCTGTCGGATCCGGACCGCTTGGTGCCCTTCCTCCGCAGGTCGCCGGATCCCACCGTGCAGCTCGTTCGGCGGTCCGTGCTCGAGTCCATTCAGGGGCGCGCTCCCGAAGGCACGTCGTTCTTGGACGTGCGCCTCCTCGCCCGGAACCAGAACCTTCGCGAGCCACGGAGCGTCCGGGAACGGGTGTTGCGGCACAACTTGGCCACGGTGCGCCGTGTTGGTCCCGCCACTCTCGAAGCAATCTTCGCCGATATCGAAGCCGACCGAGTACGGTCGTACGCACGCTACCGTGAGCTCTCCCGACCAGGCGCCGGTTGACCACCTAGAGCGACAGAGCGACAACCCGCCGAGCCCTACCGTGCGGAAGAATGGCGGAGCGTGCGCGACGACCGGTTGGGAGCGCGCCGAACCGCGAAGACGGCGCCGCGCCAGCGCGCCCGGGCTGCGCGTGCCGCTCCCGTGAACGGGTGCGTGGGCGACCGATGATCGACGCCATGGCGTGCCCACCGTAAGCTCGGGTCGTTGCTCGTGGACGCTGGATGCCGCTGATGCCCTGGGAGCTCACGCGCCCCGCAGGCCTTGTGCTTCTGGGCCTCCTGCCACCGCTCATCGTTCTTTACCTGCTGCGCGTCCGGCGTGAGCGCCGGCGCGTCTCCTCCATCTGGCTCTTCCGAAAGGCAACGCAGGATCTCGCAGCGAGCCGCCCGTACCGGCGGCTCGTGGCCAGCGTTCCGTTGATCCTCGAGAGCCTCGCCCTCGTGGCGCTCGCGCTTTCGGCGGCACGTCCCGAGCTGCAAACGAACCGGCTCGAGGCGCCGCGCGCCGTCATCGTCGTGGACCAGAGCGCCTCGATGGGCACCCGCGAGGGGGCAACGACGCGCCTCGAGCTGGCGCGAGCCGCCGTGCGCGACGTGCTCGCGCGCCTGTCACCGGGCTCCGAGGTGATGCTGCTCGGGGCGAGCCGTGAGGCGGAGCTCGTCTCCCCGTTCGAACGCGACCGAACGCGGCTCGACGCGGCCCTCGCTCGGCTCGAGGTGGCCGAGGTGGAAGGGCGATTGGGCCCCGCGCTCGCTCTCGCCAGCGAGCAACTCCGCCAGAGCGGTGGAGGGACCCTCGTCGTGATCACGGATGGGGCCGTCGCCGATGCCGAAGACCTCGTCGTCCCTCCGTTCCCTCTCGAAGTGATCCGTGTCGGGTCGCACACCGAAAATACCGCCATCGTCAGAACCGACGTGACGCGGGGAATCGACCCCGTGAGCGGCAGGGACCGCGTCGAAGTCTTCGCACTCCTCGTCCACCGCGGGGAACGAGCCCGCGACGTGTTCGTCACGCTCTCTCAGCGCAACGTGGTCGAGCCCCTCGCCGCGAGAAGGCTCCGGCTCGAGCCCGGTGAGCACGTGCCCGTCGTGCTCGGGTTCGAGCCCGCGAAGACGGACGAGGGCACGGGCCTCGTGGTCACCCTGTCGCCGGGCGATGCGCTCGCCAGCGACGACTCGGCAGGCGTGCGCGTCCCCGAGAGTGGAAAGCTGCCCGTCGTGCTTGCGCCGAGGAACGCGAGCCCGTGGCTTCGGCGCGCTCTCGCCGCAGATCCCGACGTCGAGCTCTTTGCCGCAGAGCTCGACGGGCTCTCACCCGAGGACGTGCCCTACGACGCGCTCGTGGTCGTGGACGGCGCCTGCCCCCAAGCGCTGCCCGGGGCCCACCTTCTGATCGTCAATCCACCCGAAGGGCAATGCCGCACGGTCACGGTCGGAGCTCGAGAGGACGCACCGGTAGTCACATCGTGGGCCGAATCCGACCCGCGCTTGCGTTTCCTCACCTTCGAAGGTGTACGGATCGCGCGCGCCCGGCGCCTCCGCGCGGAAAGCTCCCGCGCGGAGCTCGTCCGCGCGCGCGATGCCGTCGTGATTGCCGATGCCTCGTCCCCGGGGCGTACGGCTACTATCGTAGGTTTCGACGTCGGAGAGTCGAACTGGCCGCTCACCGCTTCGTTCGTGGTGTTCGTGCGCAACGTCGCCGAGCTCGCCCGTGCCGAACGCGCGCATCTCGTGCCCCGCGCCGCGCACACCGGCGAGCCCCTGCCGCTGCGCGTCCCGCTCGATGCGACCCGGGTGGTCGTCACGCCGGACGACGGCAAGCCGATCGAAGTCCCCGCGCGCGCGGGTGTCGCGGTATTGCCCGCGCCAACGCGGGTCGGATTCTTGCACGCGAGCTGGGACGGCTCGCGTGCAGGAAGCACGCTCGTGCCGGCTCAGCTCGGAAGCGCCGCGGAGAGCAACGTCGCGCCGCGCGAGCTTCCGCTGAGCGGCGCGCACGGTAGCTCCACGACGACGGGGGACGTGGGCACGGTTCGCGATCTGTCGGGAGTGCTCGCGGTGATTGCTCTGCTGCTCGTCGCCGCCGACGTCTGGTGGATCACCCGCGGGGCGCGGCCGGCCCGCAGCACGCTCGCGCCGGGTTCGAGGGTCGCGCCATGAGCGCCGGCGCCGCGCTCGCCAGCGCGCTCGGGGTGTTCGTTGCCACGTTGGTCTGGGCAATTCGAAGCAAAGGGCTCGCGCGGCGGCCGTTGGTCCTGGCTCTGCTCGCGCTCGGGTTCGCTCCAGCGCTACTCGTCGTCGCCGAAGGCGCCGGCGTCGTCACGATCCCGAGGATTCGTTTCGAGCGCCCGCTGCTCGCAGCGCTTTCGACGCCGTTCGTCGTCTTCGTCGCGCTCCGCTTGCTCGCCCTCCCTGCCCGCCTCTCACGGCGCCGACGGACGCTGATCGAGCTCCTCACCGGGATCGCGACGCTGTGCGCGGCGCTCGCCGCGGGTGGGCTCGCGATCGGACGTCCCCTCGATCGGCTCACCGTCGTCGTCCTGCTCGATCGCAGCCGTAGCATCGACCTGGTCCCGAACGCTTCGAATCGGATTGCCGCCGAGCTTCTGGCGGCCGAAGCCGAGATGCGTCCCGAAGACCGCATCGCGCGCGTCGTGTTCGGTGCCACGGCCGCCATCGAAGAGACCGCGCGCGGCAAAGACGCGCCGCGCGCGGCTCACCGCGCCGAAATCGCCCGTGACGGGACGGACATCGCCGCCGGCCTGCGCCAAGCGCTGCTCGCCATTCCGCCGGACTCGGCCGCCCGCATCGCGCTCGTCAGCGACGGCGTCGCGACGCAGGGCGACACGCATGCCGCTGCGCTCTCCGCGGCTGCGCTCGGCGTGCCCGTGGACGTAGTGCCGCTCGATCAGGGCCGGCCGCCGAACGTACGCGTTGCCGGCTTTCGCGCTCCCTCGCGGGCGGCGCTCGGAGAAGCGCTCGACTTGAAGGTCGTGACCGAATCGTCGGCAGAGGCGGAGGTCGAGCTGCGCCTCTATCGCGATGGCGAGCTCGTTCGCCGCGGGACCACCCGCCTGCGCCGCGGGCAAGACGTGATCGCGTTGCGCGAGGTCGCCCAAGCGCCCGGTCTGCACCGCTACACGGTCGAGCTCGGCGTCCACGATTCGGCCCGCGACCTCACGCCCGCCGACAATGCCGAGAGCACTTTCGTGCGCGTTCAGGGCCCGTCGACCGCGCTCGTGCTCGATGCCTCCCCCGAGCGGGCCCGGCCCCTCGTGTCCGCCCTCGAGGACGCCGGCTTCCAGGTGGAGATCGCGTCGGCTCCCGCCGCACCTGCGGACGTGGCCGGCTTCGCTCGACACGATCTCGTCGTGCTCGGTGAGATCCCGGCT
>QGUH01000498.1 GCA_003242355.1 Pseudomonadota bacterium | reverse complement strand
CGCCCCAGGTGCCGCGCCAGAGGAGCAGCGGCACGAGCAACAAGCCGAACAGGAAGTAGCGCCCTTCGTAGCGCGCTCGCAGGAGCTCGTCGCCGCGCGTGAGCGCGGGGTAGACTAGGCCGATCGCGACGACGACGACGACGAACGCCGTGACCGTGAGGGCTCGGAGCAGCGTGCGGCGGTTCTTCACGTCGCTGGCTCCTTGGGTGCGAGCGGCGGCCCCGCGCGGAGCTCCGCCTCGATGGGTCGCGTGCGGCTCACGATCGCTTCGGCGCGCTCGAGGGCGAACACGCACTCGGCCTCGGTCGGCGTGCGCCGCGCGAACTTGACGAGGTCCGCCTCCTGCATGAACGCCTGGATTTCGACCCAGACCTCCATCGCGACGCCGGCCGTGCGCAGCGCCCCGAGCGCCTCGCGCGTGGTGCTCTCGAGCCCGTCGTAGCCGTAGCGTTGGCCGAGGTAGTGGCGGAGCACGTCGGAGACGCGATCGTAAAACTCGCCGAAGCGCTGCTCACGCAACAAACCCGAATGACGCAGATCGAACAGCGCCTCGTGCGCGACCTCCCAGGGCGGTCGGGGCGGCGGGGGCGGCGGCGCGGGGCGCGGACGCTTCAACCAGCGCCCGATGAGCCAGGCGAGCAAGGCGCCGAGCACGAGCGCGACCGAGGCGACGATCGCGGCGTTCTTGGCGGCCGTCCATTCTTCGCGCTGCCGGAGGGGATCCGGGTTCTGCTTGGGTTTCGGGTTCGGCTCGTTCGCGATCGGGTCTTCGACGGTGACCGGATGCGGCGCCGTGCACAGCGTCATCAGCTCGCCGCTCGCGCGCGAGATCGCGATCGGCAGTGGTGGGAGCACGAGCTCGTTGCGGCCCGGCTTCTTGGGAAGGGGCACGAACGACAGCTTCACCGTCGTGGTCGCCGTGGCGCCCGCCTCCTTGCGCTCGAGGACGGGGCGGGCAGGCCCTTTCGGGTCCGGCAAGTAGAAGGAGGCCGACTCGAGTCGTTTGAGGTCGTCGCTGCCCGGGTCGATGCGGAACCCGGAGGGGAGCACGGTCTCGCCGATGCCGTGCTCGATCGTGAGCTCGAGCTCGAGCGCGTGACCGCTCGTGGCGCGCGGCGCGATGCGCTCGGTCACCTTCGGGCGGGCCTTGCCCTGCGGGAGCCGCTCGACGCAGGTCGAGCTCGCCCCTTTGCCTTTGTCGTCGGGCGCGGTCGGCGCCGCGGACGCCGGGGGTGCGGCGGACGCCGCGGGCGCGGCCGAGCCCGCGGCGCTCTGCGCGTTCCCGCCACGCGACACGGAGAGCGCGAACAGAGCCGCAAGCGGGAGCACGGCGCTCGCTCTCACCGCCGAATCCTCCGCGCTCGGCGCGCGAACAAGTCGCGCAGCGGGCGCACGTACGGCTGATCGGTGCGCACCACGGCGTGGTCGAGGCCGAGCTTTCGAAAGAGACGGACCGTCGCCTCGCGGTGCGCGCGCATCGTCTTCTTGTAGTGCGCGCGCACGGCGGCGCTGCCCGTGTCGACGAGCATGCTCTCGCCCGTCTCGAGATCTTCGAACGCCGCGAGCCCCACGTCGGGCAGCTCCTCGTCCCGCGGATCGACGAGCATGACCGGGATCACGTCGTGGCGGGCCGCCGCGAGCGACAGCGCGCGCTCGTAACCGCTGGCGAAAAAGTCGCTGAGCACGAACGCGACGCTGCGTCGCCGGGCGACGCGATAAAGCGTCTCGAGCGCGATCTTGAGATCCGTCCCCGGCCGCTCGGGCGTCGCGCCCAGGATCTCGCGGACCACCCGCATCACGTGCTTTTGCCCCTTCATCGGGGGAACGATCTTCTCGACCTGGTCCGTGGCGAGGATGAGCCCGACGCGGTCGTTGTGCTTGATCGCGCTGAACGCGCAGAGCGCCGCCACCTCGGCGGCGAGCCGCGACTTGGTGGCCGTGCGCGTTCCGAACTTCTGGCTGTGGCTGAGATCGACGACGAGCATCACCGTCATCTCGCGCTCTTCCACGAACACTTTCACGTAGGTGGCGTTCATGCGCGCGCTGACGTTCCAGTCGATGCTGCGCACGTCGTCGCCCGGCAGGTACTCGCGCACTTCGCGGAACGCGAGGCCCTGACCCTTGAAGACGGACGTGTAGTTTCCCGAAAGCTGCTCGGTCGCGAGCCGATTCGTCGTGATCTCGATGCGACGCAGTGCTTTGAGGAGCTCCTTCGGGATCACGCTCTTCTCCAGCGCGGAGCGGCTCGGATCAGGGGACTTCGACCACCTCGAACACGCGCCGCACGATGTCTTCCGCGGTCACCTCTTCCGCCTCGGCCTCGTAGGAGAGCACGATGCGGTGTCGGAGCACGTCGGGGCCGACGGCCTTCACGTCTTCGGGCGTCACGTAGCCGCGGTGGCGGAGGAACGCATGCGCGCGCGCGGCGAGGTTCAGCGCGATGCTGGCGCGGGGGCTCGCGCCGTACTCGATCAGCGGCGCGAGCTCCTTCATGCCCTTCTGCTCGGGCTCGCGCGTGGCGAACACCACGTCCACGATGTAGTCCTTGACGCGGTCGTCCACGTAGACGTCGCGCACCACCTTGCGCGCCTCGAGCAAGCGCTCCGGCGTGGTGCGCGGCACCGCGCGCGCCTGGAGCGCCGAGGTCATGCGATCCATCACCGCGCGCTCCTCGTCGCGGCTCGGATAGCTGACCTTGATCATGAGCATGAAGCGGTCGACCTGCGCTTCGGGCAACGGATAGGTGCCCTCCTGCTCGATCGGGTTCTGCGTGGCCATCACCACGAACGGATCGGGCAGCGCGTAGGTGCTGTCGCCGATGGTGACCTGCCGCTCTTGCATCGCCTCGAGCAGCGCGCTCTGCACCTTGGCGGGGGCGCGGTTGATCTCGTCGGCGAGCACGAGGTTGGCGAAAATGGGCCCGAGCTTGCTCGTGAACTCGCCCGTCCGCTGGTCGTAAATCACCGTGCCGATCAAGTCGGCGGGCAAGAGGTCCGGCGTGAACTGGATGCGGGAGAAGCGCGCCTGGATGGTGTCGCAGATGGTGCGAACCGTGAGCGTCTTGGCGAGCCCGGGAACCCCCTCGAGCAGCACGTGGCCGCCCGCCAACAATCCGACGAGCACGCGCTCGATCATGTAGGTTTGCCCCACGATGACCTTGCCGATCTCGGCCATGAGATCATCGATGAAGGCACTCTCTCTCGCGACGATGTCGTTCAGCGCTCGGACGTCCTGCATGGGGGATCACCGTCCTCGGACGGGGGGGGTCGAGATCGGCCGTTCGCCCCTGGGCGTGGCCGCTCGTGAGCCGAGCCGCGGGGCTGCCCGTCGGCCGGATTGCCGGCGTATAGCGCGACAACCCCGCTCGGGACAATTGGACGCGCCAGAGACACTCGAGCCGACCCGAGTATTCCCGCCGACACGCTGGCCGGCCTCTGGCGCGTCGCTCTCGTTCGTCGCTCTAGCTCGGGAAAGCGGTCGCGATGAGGGTCGACGCGGCCACCACGGCGCTCGCCCAGAGCAGCCCGAGGCCCAGGCCCACGAACGAACGGCGCGTGCGCGCGAAGTGGACGACGAGCGCGAGCGGCCCGAAGGCGGCCGCCGCCGCCCACAGCGTCGCGTCGTTCCAGGAGCGCGCCCACCGCTCGGGGGAGAGGCGCGCGATGTCGCGGCGGATCACGAGGCCCGGCGCCGCGACGCCGAACAGGAGCTGAACGAGCACGTGCAGGACCTCGAGCATGCTGCGGTCGGGCGGGCCGCCCCCGCCGCCCGAGCGTTCCACACGGCGCCGAACGGGCAAGGGAGCGGCACCGAACGGGCGGGGAGGCGTGCCTCGGGCGCGCCGGGCCCGTATGCTCCGCCCGATGCGCCTGCTCGCGGGAACCAGCGGCTTTTCGTATCCGGAGTGGCGTGGCTCGTTCTATCCGCCGGACCTGCCGCCGAGGCAGATGCTCGCGGCGTACTCGGTGCGTCTGCCGACGGTCGAAATCAACAACACCTTCTACCGGATGCCGAGCGCGACCCTGCTCGACGGCTGGGCGCGCCAGGTCCCCGAGTCGTTCACGTTCGCGCTCAAGGCGCCTCGGCGCATCACGCACCTCGCCAAGCTCGCCGGGGTCGAGGAGCCGC
>QGUH01000497.1 GCA_003242355.1 Pseudomonadota bacterium | reverse complement strand
CACAAGGCCGTATTCGCGTGTTCTTGCTCGGGGGCATGGACGGCGTCGCCGAACGCGCTGCCGAACGTATCCGCGCGCAGTACCCCTGGATCGAGATCGCCGGCACGCACGCGCCCCCCTTCGGGTTCGAGTCGCGCGCCGACGACAACGAACGCGCCGTCTCCGCCGTCGCTTCGGCCGATGCCGACCTCGTGCTCGTCGGGCTCGGCGCTCCCAAGCAAGAGCTGTGGGTTCACCGCGAGCGCGCTCGGCTCGCCTGCGGCGTGGCGCTTTGTTTGGGCGCAACGATCGACTTCATGGCGGGCACCATCGAGCGCGCGCCTCCGTGGATGCGGAAGAGCGGGCTCGAGTGGCTCTATCGCCTCGCCAACGAGCCGCGGCGCCTGTCGCGGCGCTACGCGCGCGACGCCCTCGTGTTCCCGCGGCTGCTCGCGCGCTCGGCGCTCGAGCGCCGACTCGGCCGCGTCACGTGACGCGAAACTCTCGGCGCGGCGCGCGCCGCCCTGGCGCCTCGACTTCGGACGAGGAACACGAGAACGGCCGATAACCGTTTCGGTCGCGCCCCTCCCGCGCGCGTCGGCCCGGCGAACGGATCCAGAACGCCGACCCGTCACCGGAATCGGCGTTCTGGACGAGGGACGGCCTCAGGGGCCGACCCGCATGTTCTGCGCTCCCTCGCGAACGCGTTCGCCACTTTGGGGAGCGTTCTCGGGCCGAGCGCGCACCTCGGCGAGCTCCGCCTTCAGGATCTCCGCGGTTCGCGGCGAAATGCGCTCGCTGAGAATGTCGTGGTGCTGGACCTCGAGCTTTACCACCGTCAAGCGCCCACCAATCAGCGGGCGCCAGCCGTTCGACTCGTGGTTGGCGTAGCCGATGCCCTCGGTCGGCCCGGACTGGAACGTGGAGCGGATCAAGAGCACGCGCCCCGGATACGGCCTCGGCACGTAGTGGTCGATCGCTTCCTGGAACGCGGCCTCCACCGCCTCGTGGCGGTGCTCGAAGCGCTCCTCCTCGCGCGCCGTTTTGGAGCGCACGAACCAGCGAATCCGCGACAGCTCGTGCTCGACGCGGGACTTGAGCCGAGCACGAACGTAATCGAGACCATAGCGCCGCGCGTTCTCGACGTGAGCCGCCACGCGCTCCCGCAAGCTCCACGAAGCGACCGTGAGGTTGATCGTGTCGAACAGCACCAACAGCGGCACGCTCTCACCGAGCGCCACGAGGCGCTGGGCGAGCTCGTACGCGGCGAGCCCGCCCGCCGAGTACCCGCTGATGTAGTACGGCCCGTGCGGTTGAATCTCGCGTACGTGCTCGAGAAACTCGGCGGCCATGTCCTCGATGCGCCGATGCGGCTCGAGCTGGCCGTCCACACCCCGGTGCTGCAGCCCATAAAACGGCTGATCCCGCCCGAGCGCCCTGGCCAGGTGGCGCGCGTTCATCGGGTTTCCTCCGATCCCCGCGACGCAGAAGATCGGTGGCTGCGTGCCCGCGGGCTCGATCGGAACGACCGTGGTCCAGCGCGCGACCCGAGCCGGCTCGGGAGCGGCTTCGAGCTCCCGAATGCGCGAGGCGAGCGCGCCCACCGTCGGAGCCTCGAAAAGCGCCGCGAGCGGTAGCTTCAACCCACGTGCTTGATTGATGTCGTTGAAGATGCGCACCGCGAGCAACGAGTGCCCACCGAGCTCGAAGAAGTTGTCGGTGAGCCCCACGCGCGGCACCCCCAGCGCGCGCGCCCAGATGTCCGCGAGCTCGTGCTCGAGCGCGTCGCGCGGCGCGACGTACTCCGAGCGCGCGTCGGCGCTCTCGGTAGGCTCGGGGAGCGCCTTGCGATCGACCTTGCCGTTCGGCGTGAGCGGCAGCGCGTCGAGCTCCACGATGGCGGAGGGCAACATGTAATCCGGCAGCTCCGAGGCGAGCCGCGCGCGGAGCGCGTCGTTGCCGGCGTACCCAGCGCCCTCGACGATGTAGGCGACCAGCCGTTGGTCGGCCGCATTCCCCCGCGCGACCACGACGACGTCGGCGATGCCCGGCTCCTTGCGCACGACCGACTCGATCTCCCCGAGCTCGATGCGGTGTCCGCGCACCTTCACCTGGAAGTCGTTGCGCCCGAGATAGAGCAGCGAGCCATCCGCCCGGAAGCGCACGAGATCCCCGGTGCGGTAGAGCCGCTGGCCGAGATCGGGGCGGAAGCGATTCTCGATGAACCGCTCCGCGGTGAGCTCGGGACGCCCGAGGTAGCCACGGGTGACGCCCGGTCCCCCGATGCAGAGCTCGCCCACCGCGCCGAGCGGGACGAGCCGCGCGCGCTCGTCGAGCACGAACACGCAGGTGTTCGCGATGGGACGCCCGATGGTGACGCGCTCCCCTTTCTGCACGAGCGACGTCGTCGACCACACGGTCGTCTCCGTGGGGCCGTACGCGTTCACGAGCTCGCCGGTGAGCAGCGCCGTGAGCTCGTCGGCGAGCTCTTGCGGCAGCGCCTCTCCGCCGACGACGAGCTTCTTCAGTTTGGCGAGCGCGGCACGCCCTTCCGGCTCGAGCAAGAGAATGCGCGCCTGCGACGGCGTGCACTGGAAGTGCGTCACCCCGTGGCGCTCGATGAGCGCCGGGATGGTGTAGCGCGGGTCTTCGATCCGCCCGAGCACCGTCTCGCCGAGCAGCGCCACCGTGCGTCCGTGGCACAGCGAACCGAAGATCTCGAGCACGCTGATGTCGAACGACGTGCTCGTGCCCGAGAGCCAGATACCCGAGGGATCGAGCCCGACCGGCTCCTGCATCCCGCGGAAGAAGCTGACCACGTTCCGATGCTCCACCATCACCCCTTTCGGTTTGCCGGTGGAGCCCGACGTGTAGATGACGTAGGCGAGCTGGCCCGACCCTTCCTCCCGCTCGAGCCGCGTCGTGGGCAGGCTCGTGATCTCGGCGGCGTCGCGATCGAGCAGCAAGACCTCGGGCGGGTCGCTGAGTTGGCTCGCGAGATTCTCCGTCGTGAGCAAGACCTTCGCCCGCGAATCCGACAGGATGTAGGCGATGCGGTCCGGCGGGTACGCCGGATCGAGGGGCACGTAAGCTCCACCGGCCTTGAGCACGCCGAGGAGCGCCACCACGAGATCGACGTTCCTGCGCAGGCAAACGCCCACGAGCGCGTCCGGGCCGACCCCGCGCGCGACGAGCGCGTGCGCGACCTGGTTGGCGCGCCGCTCGAGCTCCGCGAACGATACGCGGACGTCCTCGAAGAGCACGGCCGGGTGTTCCGGCGCCCGATCGACTTGCCGTTCGAACAACCGGTGCACCAGCGCCGTAGCATCCCAGTCCGCGCGCGTGTCGTTGAACGCGTAGAGCAGTCGTTGCTCGTCCTCGGGCGGGATGACCGGAACGTCCTCGAGCGGAAGGTCCGGGTTGTCGGCGACCGCCTCGAGGATGCGCTTGAAGCTCGCACCGAGCCGCACGGCCGTTTCGAGCTCGAAAATGTCCGCGAGAACCTCGACGATCAGCTTCAGACGCTCGCCGTGATCTTCGAGCCAGAGCGCGATGTCGGTGCCCGCCCACCCCGAGAAGAGCCTGCGGTATTCGGCGTCGAGATCGGCGATGCGCGGCGCCCGCCCCGACGTGACCTGGTAGGTGAACAGAACCTGGTAGAGCGGCGTCCGGTTCGACTCACGGCTGGTCCCGAGCGCCTGCACGATCTCGTCGAATGGCGCATGCTCGTGCGCCATCGCCTCGAGCGTCGTGTCGCGCACGCGGCGCAGAAGGTCCGTGAACGTTCCTCCCGCCGGCACGTCCGAGCGCACCACGACGGTGTTGATGAACATGCCGATGACGTCGCTCGCCTCGTCGCGCGCGCGCCCGTAGGTCGGCATGCCTACCCCGAAATCGGACTGCCCCGAATACCGCGCGAGCAAGAGCTCGGCGGCGGCGAGCGCGACCATGTTCAAGGTCGCCCCGCGCGAGCCCGCCATCTTCCTGAGCCGTGTCACCAGGGCCGGATCGAGCCAGAGCTCGTGCAGCGTGCTGCGCCCCACGAGTTCCTGCGGCCGGGGCGGATCCGTGGGCAGCTCGAGCACCCCGGGCATCCCGGCGAGCTTTTGCTCCAGACACGCGAGCCCCGCGGTTTGCGCAGGCCTCCCCGAAAG
>QGUH01000496.1 GCA_003242355.1 Pseudomonadota bacterium | reverse complement strand
TGTATAAGGACAGGGTCTATCTCGCGCCAAGGGGGTCCCCGGGGGGGGGCCCCCCTCGCGGATCGTGCGCGCGGTCTCGAAGCGCGCCGATATCCGCGAGTCGGCGCGCTACCCACTGCTCCTCGCGCGCATCTTCTCCAACCTGGCCGAGGGCCTCTATGCCGCGCACACGCTCACGAACGAGCGCGGCGAGCCCCTGCACGTCGTTCATCGCGACGTGACGCCGCAAAACCTGTTCGTTCTGTACGACGGGAGCGTCCGCATCACCGACTTCGGTATCGTGCACGCGCGCCAGCGGGTACACCAGACCGAGGGCAACTTCCTGAAAGGCAAGCTCGCGTACATGGCGCCGGAGCAGCTCGAGCGCAAACCCGTGGACCATCGCGCCGACCTCTGGGCGCTCGGGGTGGTGCTGTGGGAGTGCCTGACCTTTCAGCGGTTGTTTCAGGGGCGGAGCGAGGGCGAGATCTTGATGCAGGTGATGTCGGCGGAGATCCTGCCGCCGTCGATGCGGAACGCCAACGTACCGCGCGCCATCGACGCGGTCGTGGAGCGCGCGCTCGCACGCGATCCGGAGCAACGCTATGCCTCGGCGCGCGAGCTCTCACGCGATCTCGAGCAGTGTCTCGGGATGGCGCACGACACCGTCCCGACGATGGATGTCGCCGAGTGGATGCGCGACGTGTTTCCCGGAGGGAACGAGCGCGTGGCGCAGATCGTCAAGTCGGCGCTCCTCTTGAGCTCGATCCCGCCGCCCTCGTCGGAAGGCTTTTCGTCGTTTCCACCAGCCGCCGCGTCCTATGGCGGTGTGCTCACCCCGCTCTCGGATTCGGGGGACGACGCGGAGCGGAGCGAAGCAGAGCGGAGCGATGCCGAGGGGAGCGACGCGGAGGGGCTCCGCGCGGAGGGGAGGGGGCCCGACGAAAGGATCGTGGAGCGGGACGTCGCCGAGAGCGCCGATGCGGAGCCCCGGGCCTCGACTCCGGGAGCGAACGCGGAGCCTCGAGCCTCGACCGACGACCGGAAGCCGACTGCGGCCGTCGCACCCAAGCACGGACGGGCGCGGCGAACGGGATGGCTCGCGGCTGCTTTCTTGCTGGCGGCGGGCACGACCGCCGGATACGCGATCGTGACGGCGCCCGCGAAGCACGCCCCGTCGGAATCGCCCACTGGAAACGTTCCGGCCGTCGAAGCGCGCAAGGGCGTTGCTGTGCCCGCGTCAGCGCCGGCGTCGCGATCGGAGCGCGCGTCCGACGCGCCGTCCGTCGTAGCGTCGTCGGTCGTTTCTGAGCCTGCCAAGGACACTGCAACACCGTCGGCGGTCGTTTCTGCGCCCTCGAAGGACGCAGCGGACGCGCCCCGGTCGAAGCCGGAGCTCGACGCGCCTTCCGCCCCCGCATCGTCCGCCGTCGCCGCGGTCACCCAAGATGCCCCGCGCGCGGCGCCGGTTCCGCGCGCTGCCGAGACGACCCGCGCAACGAAACCGGCGCCGCGCCCCGAGCCGGTCGTTGCCCCCCGCGTCGGCTCGGTTGCGCTCAGCACTCCCCAGGGTGTAGCCGAGATTTTCGAGAACGGGGTCTATCTCGGCAAGACGCCCGCCCGCCTCACGTTGCCGGTCGGCAGACATACCCTCGTCGTGCGTCCTTCGAGCGGCGCCCCGGAGCGAACCGTAGTCGTCGAGGTCACCGCGGGCGCGTTGTCGTTCGTCACCGTCGATATCCCGCCGCCTGCCACGACGCGCTCCGGGGGCCGCCCGTGAGCCTAGATCTGCAACGCGACCGGCGCGTTCGCCGGAGCCCCGAGCAGCGCGCCCGAGACCGACGCGCGCAGCTCGCTCCAACGTCCGTCGTCGAGGGGGACGAGCAGGTCCTCGAACATCTCGCGAGCGATCTCCTCGAGGTGCTCCGCTTCCCGTCGAACGTTCGGGTCGTCTTTGAGCCGCGGGCACGTCTGCGCCGAGCGCGCGAAGGCGTAATAGGTTTCGGCGACCTCGAGGTCGCAGCCGAGCTCTTTTCCGACCTCGACCGAGCTCACGAAGCAGCTGGCTGCCGAGCGGTCGCCCGCGTCGTCCGTCGCGAGCGCGGCGGTGATCTCGCCGAGCGTTCGCAGGGTCGCCGCGCGCAAGCGCCGGCTGCCGAGCTCGTCGCACAAGCTCATGGCGGCCTCGATCGAAGCGCGGGCGGCGACGGCGTCGCCGGCATCGAGCTGCACTTTCGCTTGCAAGCGCCGGAGCTCGCCCAGGTCGTAGCGCTCGCCGCTGCGCACGGCGACGCGCTCGGCGTGCTCGAGGGCGACGAGCGCCGCATCGAGCTCCCCCAGGCGCCGGTGGCACTCGGCGATGTCGATCAGAAGTCGCGCCATGAAGGGATAACCGTTGAGCTCGCTCGCGCCGTCGAGCGCGTCGAGCAGCGTTTCGAGCGCCTTTTCCGCGTCGTTCTGGCGCAACGCCAGGCGCCCCAGGTCGTGCAAGCACTGCACGATGCCGAGCTCGTCGCCGAGCGCGCGGAAGAGCCCGCCAGCGAGCGTGAGCGCTTCGATGGCCTGCTCGGTGTGCCCGCTGTCCATGCCGAGGAGAGCGAAGCCGTCGAGGCTCGACGCCAGCCCGCGGACGTCTTTGCTCGCCGAGCGCAGCTCGAGCGCTTGCTTCAGGTGAGCGCGCGCCGGGCGGTACTCGCCGAGCATCCAGTGCAAACGTCCGAGGTCGTCGTGCGCGGAGGCGATCCCGCGCACGTCTTCGGCCTCTTCGAACAACTCGAGAGCGAGCCGGAACGAATCGCGGGCGCGCGCGAAATCGCCGCGCTCGCGGTGGATGCGTCCGATCCGACCGTGGGCGATGGCCGCCTTTCTCACGTTCGAGAGCGTCGAGGCCACGTCGAGCATCTCGCCGAACACCCTCAGCGCCTCCCCGAGCTCCCCGAGACCCACCAGAGCCACGCCGTAGTCGTGCAGCGCGTCGAGTCGCCGCGCCGACGGCGTGGGGCCCAGGAGCTCGAGCCCGCGTCGGTACAAGGGCACGACCTCGCGAAGCGACCGAGACGACTCGAGCGTCGTCGCCGCCGCCAGGTAGGCCTCCGCCGCGTGCTCCGGATGCGCGCACGACTCGAGGTGGGTGCCGAGCGTCGTCAGGCACTCCGTGTCGCTCCAGGCTTCCGGTCGTTCGTCGAGCCAATCGGCGACGGCCACGTGGCGCCGCGCCCGTTCCGCGTCGGGCACCGTGCGCAGGAGGTATTCGCGCTCGATGGAGTACTTGAACGCGAGCTCGAGCTCTCCCGAGAAGCTCGGCTCGCGGGCGACGACCAGGTAGCCGAGCGCCGCGAGCTCGAGCAACCGGCACTCGATTTCCTCGCGCGAAAGGCGCTCTCCGGGGCTTGCGATCGCGAGCTCCTGGGCGACGACCGCGCCTGCCCAGAACACGCTGCCGACGATCGCCGCGTGTTGCAGAACGCGAAAGTCTCGTGGCCCCAGCGAAAGCACGCGCGGCTTGGCGCTTCTGGAGATGGCGCTCGTCGTGACCGGGGGCAGCTGACCGACGTCCAGAGCGAACGTCGGCGGCTGCCCGACACCGCTCGAGCGGCGAAGGACGCCGGACGCCTCGAAGGCGGCGAACGCCTCGTCCAACAGGCCGGGATATCCCTCGGCGAGGGCCGTACAGAGCGTGACGAACTCGTCCGGCAACACGCCCACGGGAGCGTCCAACCGTTCGTGGATGAGCGCCGCGCACTCGGCGTTCGTCAACGCGCCGAGCGTGAGCGTTCGGAGCACCCCTGGGCGGTCGCCGAAGACGTCCTCGCGCGTCGTGACCACGACGAGCACGCGCGCGCACGGCCTTTCGGCGATGGCCGCCACCAGGCGCGCCGTGTTCGGCAGCGCGTGCAGGTCTTCGAGGACCAGGACGATCGGGCGCACCTCCGCGTCTCGCTCGAGGAAGGCGTGGAGAACGCTCTGCTCGAGGGCGCGGCGCTCGGCGTCGCCCACGGCCCGCAGAAGCGGCGACGTCGTTCGGATTCCCATGAGCGACACGATGATGGACGCGAAATCGTCCACCCGCTCGTCGTTCAGAATCTCCCGGAGCTCGCCGCGAACGAGCCAGGATACGAGACCTCTTGCTCCGCGATATTCATTTCGAAACCGCAGGCGCA
>QGUH01000495.1 GCA_003242355.1 Pseudomonadota bacterium | reverse complement strand
CGCCCCGCGTGCGAGCTCCCAGTAGCGGTTGCCGTCGATGTCGGCGCGCCCTTCGGCGAGCGCGCCGGCATCCGGGCCCCGGGGCGGCGCGGGCAGCTCGCTTTCGGTTTGCGGGGGCGCGGCGGGTGCGGCCGCGAACGCGCCGTTCGGGCCGAGCACGTGAGCGGTGAGCGGCGTGAGGGCGCGGAGCTCGTCGTTCGGCCCGAGCTCGAGCTCCAACACGCCGAGCGGAGCGACATCGAGTCGGCGCCACGTTTGGCCGAAGTCGCGCGTCGCGTAGAGCGCCTCCGGCACGGCGAGCGCGAGCCCAGTGCCCGACGCCTGGAGCGCCGTGTCGACGAAGGCCGCGTCCTTGGGCCCCACGGACGCCCAGGTGGCGCCGAAGTCGGTGCTGCGAACGAGCCCGCGTCCGCGGTCGATCCCGAGGATCGTCGTCCCCGCAGCGGTCACGCCCACGAGCGGTTCGGGCGGCGCGCTCGAGCGCTCGAATGGCTCGAGCAGACCAGGAGCCGAGTAGCTCGTTCCGCTCTCGCCCACGAACCAGTAATCCGCGCCGTCGGCGAGCACGGCGACGAGCGCTTCGGGCGCGAGCGACGCTCCGGCGTGAAGAACGCCCGTTCGGGGATCGTACAGCCAGCGCTCGCCGCGTTCTCCCGCCATCAGCACGCGGCCGTCGGGCAACGTACGGCGCGTGTGCGCGCGCGCGCGTTGCCGCGGGTGGTAGCGCAGGCGTGCGGGCGATTCGTACGCGGGCGCGAGGTCCGCGCCGAGCGCGATTTCCGGCGGCGTGGGTCGAGCGCTCGGGCGCTTGCGCGTCGCCTCGGTGCAGCCCGACACCGCGAGCGCTCCGAGGAGCGCTGCCGAAGCCATCGCCACCCCCCACGAGCGGCGACGATCGGTGGTCGAAGCAGGCGGGGGTGTTTCGGTCGACGACGGGCCGAACGGCACCGTCGGTGCTCCTTCGGCGGGAACGGCCCACGGGAAACACCCCCGGGAAACGGGGTGAGAACGCCGATCGGTTCCATCGATCGGCGTTCTCGGCGCGGGCTCTCGGGCGGACCGGAGGCGGCCCCGCTCGAGGCTCATCCCTTCACGAGATCGAGGAGTTTTTGCTTGGTGGTGAGCCCCACGTGCTGGGCCGCACGCTCGCCGCCCTTGAACACGATCACGGTGGGCACGCCGCGCACGCCGTACTTACCCGCCGTGATGGGCGAATCGTCGACGTCGAGCTTGCCGACCTTGACCGTTCCGACGAGCTCGTCGGCCACTTGATCGACGATGGGCGCGAGCGCCTTGCAGGGCCCGCACCAGGTCGCCGTAAAGTCGACGAGGACCGGTATCTCGGAGGCGAGGACCTCCTGCTCGAAGTTCAGGTCGTTGAACACGTGGACGTTGGGGGATGCCATGATGTGCGATTCCGGAGCAGCAAGCCTAGCACCGAGCCCCTACCGGCACTGCGCTGGGAGCGAGCTCGGATGGGGAGCAACATAGTGCCTGCTTCCGGTCCTCGTAAGCCCTGACGACCGCCTCGGTTCACCCGGGCGGCGCACCGGCCCTCCGAAGCCGAGTCCAGTGCGAGCGGAAGTCACCGCCGGCCTGCGAGCACGGTGGCCCGACGCGGGTTCGAGGCGGCAAGGCGGCGCCGGGCGATGACGTAGAGGACGAGCAGCGCGTGCCACGGCCGGACACCGCTCGCCTCGTCGGCGTACACCGGACGCACGGGAACCTCTCGCACCCGGAATCCTCCCGACGCGAGCAGGCCGAGCAGATCGTTCGGATAGCCGTAGCGGGGCCAGAGCGCTTCGAGGGGGAGACGCGCTGCGGCGCGCGCCGAAAGCGCCGTGTAGCCGCATTGCGCGTCGGTGATCGCGAGCCCGGTCGCGAGCCGAGTCGCCAGCGAGAGCACGGCGCCCGCGAGGCGGCGGCCGAGCGGCATTCGCCGCGCTGCGGGGTGCGCGAAGCGATTGCCCTTGACGTAGTCGGCCTCCCCGCGAACGACGGGCGCGATCACGGCCTCGAGATCGTCGGGGTCCATCTGGTCGTCACCGGCCATCACGGCGAGCACGTCCGCGCCGGCTGCCGCCGCATGCCGGTAACCCGTCACGATGGCGGCGCCGACGCCGCGGTTCTCCGCGTGGCGAATCACCTGAACGCGGGGATCGCCGACGGCTTTCGCGGCTTCCGCCGTGTCGTCGTCGCTCGCGTCGTCGACCACCACCACGCTATCCACGAAGGCGGGCACGCGCCGAAGCATGCGGCCGATGAGCCGCGCTTCGCGATAAGCCGGAACGATGACGGCGACACGCGCGGAATTCCACACGCGCGCGGGACTAGCACCGGTCGCGTTTTCTCGGAAGCAAGCTCCGTGATAAGAGGCGCGCGATGCGTTTCGGTGGCCTGCGCGCCGTGCGGCTCGCCGTCGCCGTGCTCGTGCTGATTCCCTTCGCGTGGCTCGTGTGGGCCCACGTCACCTACCCGAGCGATCGCACGCCCGAGGGCGCGTACTTGCGGGTGATGAGCGCCGTCAATCGCGGTCGCCCCGAGGAGTTCTTCGCGTACATCGAGACGCGGGCGCAGCACGCGTGCTACACGATTCGCGACTACCGCAAGCGCTCTCGCGATCTCGTGCTCGCCACGTATCCCGAGCCCGAGCGCTCGCGGCTCGCGCGGCTCTACGAGCCCGAAGCCACCGCGCCCGACGGGGCCGACGTGTTCGCGCTCTACGCGCGCCGACGCGGCTGGATGGATCGGCTCCGCCGCGACTTGTCTGGCATCGCGAAGGTCGAGCGCAAGGGTGAACGCGCGACGGTCGAGACCGTGCGCAACACTCGCTACCCGTTCCGCATTCGCCCGGAGAACGGAATCTACGGGCTTACGCTCTTCACGGCCGACCTCGTCGCGGAAGCAGAGCGCGCCGCCCGCGATCACGCGCTCATCGAGAAAGCCGCTGCCGACTACCAGCGCGCCGCCGCCGCGCAACGGCGCTGAGCGGGAAAGCTCGTCGCCAGGCGAGGGCGGCGCGGTCGCGCTCCGACTACTTGGGCTGACGCTGCTTGACGTCCTCGTAGCGCTGCCCTTCGGGCTGCCCTTTTTCGACCGGCAGCTCGCGCTTGCTCCAGCCCGGCAGCGGGCGGCCGAACGGATCTCGCGAGCCTTCCCAGCCCGCGGTCATGTCCGAGACGTCCGTGTACCCGGCGCGCACCAAGAGCTCCGCAGCCCGTCGCGAACGGCCGCCGGCCTTGCAACCCACGACGAGCCTTTCGTTCTTGCCGAACGCTCGCTCGATCACGCTCATGAAATCCGGATTCGGCGTCATGCCACCGGGCCCGAGGTGGGCGATGGGCACGTTCAGCGCGCCAGGAGGGTGCCCTTCGGCGAACTCCTGTTCGCTGCGGACGTCCACGTAAACGGCTCCCGATTGGAGGAGCTCGTAGGTCTGCTCAGGCGTCACGGACTTGATGGTCATCGCAGTGTGGGATGCGTAACACCATGCCCGAGCCCTGACAAACGAGACCGGCCGGCCGCAGCGAAGCGGGCCGCGAGATAGTATACGAGGAGCGTGACATTCGTTTCTCCGCCTTCCGATGCGCGCGGAGCCGGGTCCGAGCTTCCGGAGGGCGGCACGCCCGGCCCGCGGCGCATCCGCCTGGTTCCGCTCGGCGGGCTCGGCGAAATCGGCATGAACTGCCTCGCGCTCGAGCAGGACGAGGGCATTCTCGTGGTGGATTGCGGCTCGGCGTTCCCGAACGACGATCTCGGGATCGACGTCTACCACCCCGACTTTTCCTGGCTGCTCGAGCGCGCCGACCGCGTCTCTGGGGTTTTTCTCACGCACGGGCACGAGGACCACATCGGCGGGCTGCCGTACCTGCTCGCCGAGCTCGACGTGCCGGTGTGGGGGCCGCCGCACGCGCTCGAGCTCGTTCGCCGCAGGCTCCTCGAGCACGACTTCGGGCCGAGCGAGATCGATCTCCGGACCGCGCACGCGGGGCAGCGCTACGAGGTCGGCCCGTTCGCGGTGGAGCCGGTGCGCGTGGCGCACTCCATCGTCGAGGCGAGCGCCCTGGGCATCGAAACCCCCGGGGGGCGCGTGTTGCCCCGGGGGGCTTCAAATTCCGATCCAAACCCCCCCACGGGGAACCCAACCCACGGGG
>QGUH01000494.1 GCA_003242355.1 Pseudomonadota bacterium | reverse complement strand
CCGCGCGCGAACACCATCATCGTCGATCGCGCGGATCTGTTCGGCCTCGCGCAGCTCTATCAGCTCCGCGGGCGCGTCGGCCGCGGCAGCGAGCGGGCGTACTGTTACCTGCTCGTCCCGCCGCCGAGCCAGATGACCGACGAGGCGCGCGCCCGCCTCGAAGCGCTCGAACGCCACAGCGAGCTCGGCTCGGGCTTCCAGGTGGCCGCGCTCGACCTCGAGCTCCGCGGCGGCGGGGACGTGCTCGGCGCCGAGCAGAGCGGCTTCGTGGCGAGCGTGGGTTTCGACCTGTTCGTGCACATGCTCGAAGAGGCGATGCACGAGCTACGCGGCGAGGTCGTCGTCCACGACGTCGACCCCGAGCTCAGCTTCGACGTCGATGCCCTCCTGCCCGAAGACTACGTGGCCGACGTCGGCGTCCGCCTCTCCTTCTACAAACGGCTCGCGAGCGCCCGCGACGAAGCAGAGGTCGAGGAGCTCGCGAACGAGTTGCAGGATCGCTTCGGCCCGCCCCCGCTCGAGGCGCGCAAGTTCATCGAGCTCATGCGCCTCAAGACCGAGCTCCGAAAGCTCCGCGCTCTCGGGTGCGAAGCCACCGCGCGCAGCGTGACGCTGCACCTCAAGGACGACACGCCCCTCGACCCCGTCAAGGTCGGCCAGCTCGTCGCGAAGAAGGGCTCTCCGTATCGGCTGAGCCCCGATGGCCGCCTCATGCGCCGCGCGCTCGAAACCGAAGCTCTCGCCGACGGCCTCGCCCTCGCCGACCGCATGCTCGACGAGCTCTCGAGCTGCCTCAAGGCGAACGCATGAGCGCGCTTCGCGCCCGAGCAACGCTCGTCCGACGCCCGAGCTCGGCCAATCCGGCACGTCGACGGAACGCCGCTGCGCACACGATTGCCACGACACATGCGAGGGCTCGTTTGCAGGCTCCGCACCGCAGCGACGTGGGCGGACGCCTCCCGTCCACGCCGCTGCGTTCGACTCCGGGCGCACCCCTTCAGCGATGGGCGCCGCCCAAGCCGGATTCGAGCTTTTCCATCGCTTGGTCGATCGTGAACGAGGCGGGCCGTTGTCGGGGCGGGAAATCCTTGAACGTCTCCAGGAACTTTCCCACGAGCCCCTGCGCCGCGGTGATCAGATACGCCTTCCTGAGATACCAGTCCCAGTACGTGTTCGAGGTCGTGTCCGCGCGCTCGAAGGGATCGGTCCTCAGGTTGAAGAGCTTGGGGATTCTCAGCGGCACGAACGGCTCGGCCCACACCTGCAGCGTTCCGGCACACCGTTGTTCCATGAACACCATCTTCCAGTTGTGGAACCGCAGCGCGACGAGATCCCCGTCGTCGTTGAAGTAGAAGAAGCCCGGGCGGGGCCCCTGCGCTTCGTTCCCGGTGAGGTGCGGCAGGAGGTTGTAGCCGTCGAGATGCACTTTGAACGTCTTTTCCCCGACGGTATGCCCCCCGAGGAGCTTCTCTTTGATCTGCGGCTCGCCCGCCGCTGCGAGAAACGTCGGGAGCCAGTCGTGGTGCGAGATGATCTCGTTCGAGACCGTTCCGGCGGGGATCTTGCCCGGCCAGCGAATCACGAGCGGAACGCGGAATGCCCCTTCCCAGTTGGTGTCCTTCTCGCTGCGGAAGGGCGTCATCGCTCCATCGGGCCACGTGTTCATGTGCGGCCCGTTGTCCGTCGTGTAGAGGACGATCGTGTCCTCGGCAATCTTCAGGGAATCGAGGAGATCGAGCAGCTCACCGACGTTCTTGTCGTGATCGATCATCGTGTCGTGGTAGCGAGACTGCCACCTCCCCGCCTGACCGATGCTGCTCTTCTTCGTGTGCGTGTAAACGTGCATGTGGGTCGTGTTGACCCAGCAGAACCACGGCTTCCCCGCGCTGTTCTGCCGACGAATCCAGTCCTTGGCGGCCGCGACGAACTCGTCGTCGCAGGTCTTCATCCGCTCACGCGTCAACGGCCCCGTGTCCTGGATCCGCTGCTTGCCGACGCGACCCCAGCGCGGCTCCTCCGTGGGGTCGTCTTGGTCGGTTGCCCAGCAGTGGAGAACGCCGCGCGGCCCGTAGCGCTGGCGAAACTGGGGGAATTCCTTCGGATCCGGATAATCGGGATCTTCGGGCTCCTCTTCGGCGTTCAAGTGATAGAGGTTGCCGAAGAACTCGTCGAAACCATGCCGGGTGGGCAGAAACTCGTTACGGTCACCGAAGTGATTCTTGCCGAACTGGCCGGTTGCGTAGCCGAGGGGCTTGAGGAGCTCGGCGATGGTCGGATCCTCGTCGCGGAGTCCCAACCGCGCTCCCGGCATGCCGACCTTGGTCAGGCCCGTGCGGAGCCCCGACTGCCCCGTGATGAAGGACGCGCGCCCGGCCGTGCAGCTCTGCTCACCGTATGCATCCGTGAAGCGCATCCCTTCCGCAGCGATTCGATCGATGTTGGGCGTGCGATATCCCATCATCCCGCTGCTGTAACAGGAGAGATTCCATATTCCGATATCGTCACCGAAGATCACGAGAATATTGGGGCGTTTTTCGTTGGCCATCGATGCCTGCTTCCCTCCAATCGGTACCGAGTTGCACGCAACGCACGTGCCACGCTCCGATCGTCGAAACGAAACGCTCCGACCTCTGCCGGCGACCGCGGCACGCCGTCCCAGCGTGTCAGCCCTGTGCGCTCACCGCCGTCCGTCGATTCTTCGATCGCGCGAACCGGCAGGCGTCGAGCGATGGTGCGCCGCACGCTGCGAACGTTCGACGATCGAGTCGTTCGAGCCCTCGAGCGCGCTCTCGTCCAGGACCGGAAGCGTTCCTCACGACTGCGCGGGATCGTGCTCCAGCGCGAGAGCGACCGTTCGCTCCTCGCGCTGCAGGTTCGCGAGGCGAGCCGCATCGAGGTTGCCGAGACGAGCAGCATCGGCGACCGCTCCGCCGCCCCATCCGAAGCGAGAACCGTCCCGAGCACCGCGCCCGCGATCGCCGAGACGACGCTCGAAAAAGTACGCGCTGGCCGCGTCGGGCGAGCCGCGGCGACCGCCACCACCGCACTTGGCTCCGTCGAGGTAGAGGGGGCCCGGCAAGCCAATGACCGAGGGTGAGCCCCCCTCCCTCATCGTTCCGCAAGCTCCATCGAGGCCGAGTAGCCATGGCGATTCAACGAGGTGTATTTCGAATGCTCTCCTGAAGGCGCAGGTAGAGCGAATCGTCCGCTTGAATCAATCCGCGCCGAGGAAGATCCACGTCGAGCAGAATGAGCAACACGCCGCTCAGGATGCAGGTGAACATGGTCCAGGGGATCCATCTCCGTCCTTCGCCCGCGGGTCGATACCCCACGGCCACCCCGGCGAAGACGCTGAGCAGGAACAAGTAGAGGAGAATCGCGTCGGGCACGCGGTTCTCGTACGCGGCGATGGCCACTGCCGTTTTGTCCGTCATCTCGTTGAAGGCGGGAACCAATAGGAGCAGTCGAAGATCGTCGGGGTTCCGACGAGCCTCCTCACCGAGCAGCGCCCAGAGCTCTTTCTGCAGACTCGCTGCTTCCGCCTCGATGCGTCGGGTCTCGACCGTGTCGAAGCCCACCCGGCGATGCTCGACGTGGAGCGCTACGTAGCGGCGCAACGTGGACCGCACGGCGGACCGACTGGGCTCCCCCAGCAGCGAGGTGTATTCCCAAAACGTCGAGATCGCGCTCGTCTCCGCCACGACGGCCGCCCGCCTCGCCGCGAGGCGATCTCCGGCCATGGAGAACGAGAAGGCGAGCAAGAGGCCGACGATCGCCAGGATCGACGCGGTGATCGACGAGATCTGATGCTCTTCGACCGGAACGATACGACCGAGTCGGTGCCCGAGCTCGAGAGCCGCGAGGATCGAAAGGACGAACAGCACTCCCACGAGCGGGATGGGAGCGTCGTACAGCCAACTCATCACGATGTCTCGCCTGAATTTCCGGGTGTTCGAGGACAGCCATCGAGGCAACAATCGAACCCGGCTGCGGGCGGGGCGCGTTCGCAGTGGCGGTGGACGCGTCGGCGCTGACCCTTTCCTCGGGCCCTCCCATCGATCCGCGGCGAATCCGACATCCGCGCTCGGAGCCCGTGCGGGTGCACCTCGGTCTTGGCCCGATGCCGATCCGCGGCAACCCGTCACGGCTCTCGCA
>QGUH01000493.1 GCA_003242355.1 Pseudomonadota bacterium | reverse complement strand
GAGCTGCACCTCGCAGACGTAGTCACGGCCGAGCATCGTTTTGCCCTGCAAGTAGGGGAGCTCCAGCACCCGCTCCTCGGCTCCTTCGAAGTCCTTGGGGCCGAAGCCGTCGAGGTACGTGATCACGGAGTGCAGCCGCTTGCGCAGCTCCTCGAACGTCTTCTCCGTATCCGGGTGCTTCGGAGGCTCCTTGCCGGCGAGGGTCGCCGCCGTGAACTTCGCCTTGTCGCAAGCGATCTGAACCTGCCGAACGAACGGAAACTGATCGGGCGCGAGGCGCGCCGTCAGCAGCACTTCCGGCTCGAACTTCTTCGCGGCCGCGTATGCCTCTGCTCTGTCGATCCAGCGCTCCACGTTCTGGAGCATCTTCTTGAACTGGGGAATCGTCGAATCGTAGAGATGCATCGTCACCTCCGAGTGTCCTGTCGATACCCCACTCGCGCCCGCAACGATACTCCCCATTCTACCGGTCGCCTTCCCCGCTGTGCCCCTCCCCGGAAGCCGTGCTCCCGAGTTGGTGCTCGGCCGCGGCCGTCAACACCTTCGACAGGCGCTTGGCGAAAGCACCCGGATCCTCGAGCGGGCTCCCTTCGGAGAGCAGCGCCTGATCGTACAAGAGCTCGATCCATTCCGCCACCCGCTCCGAGCCCGGCTCGCGCGCCTCGAGCTCCGTGACGTGCCGAACCAGCGGGTGCTCGAGGTTGAGCTCGAGGATGCGCCGGCTCGCCGGGACGTCGCGCCCCGATGCTCGGAGGAGCCGTTCGATGTGCGGCGCGAGCGCGCCCTCGGCAACCACGAGACAGGCGGGCGAGTCCGTGAGCCGCGTCGATGCTTTGACCTCCGCCACCCGCTCCTTCAACACGCGCTCGAAGCGCTGGAAGAGCGGTGTCTTGTCGGCAGGCGGCGTTTCCGGAGCGGCAGCGGGAAGGCGTAGATCCGGGCTCGTGACGGAAATGAACGGCTTGCCTTCGTACTCCGTGAGGCGCTCCATCACGAACGGGTCCACGGCGTCGGAGAGCAAGAGCACGTCGTAACCCGAGGCGCGAACGCGCTCGAGGTGCGGCGACGAGGCCGCGAGCTTCTGCGAGGCCGCCGTAAGGTAGTAGATCGCGGGCTGGCCCTCCGGCATCGCACGCACGTACTCGTCGAGGCCGATCGGAGCGCCCCGCGCGGCGCTTTGGAATCGGCAGAGCCGCGCGAGCTGGTTCTTGTGCTCGGGATCGAAGTGGAATCCCTCCTTGAGCACCGCACCGAACGTTCGAAAGAACGTCTCGTAATCGGCGGGTCGATCGCGCGCGATCTCGGCGAGCAGATCGAGCGTCTGGTGAACGATCTGCTTCTGGATGATCTTCACGAGCCGCGAATCCTGCAAGAGCTCGCGAGACACGTTGAGCGGCAGATCCTCCGAGTCGATGACGCCGCGGACGAAGCGCAGCCAGCGCGGCACGAGCTCGGGCGCGTTTTCCATCACGAGCACGCGGCGCACGTGCAGGCGAACACCATGACGCGGCTCGGGATCGAACAAGTCGAAGGGGGCCCGCTTGGGAACGAACACGAGCCCGCTGAACATCGTCGTGCCTTCGATGTGGAAGTGGCGATACGCGAGCGGCTCCTCGAAGTCGTGCGTGAGGTGCTTGTAGAACTCGACGTACTCCTCCCGCGTCACCTCCTTCGGCTGCCGGTGCCAGAGCGCGCTCGCCCGATTCACGATATCCGCGTCCGTCGCGGACGGCTCCTTCACGAGCTCGATGGGATACGGGATGTAATCGGAGTACCGCCGGACGAGATTGCGGAGCCGTAGCGGCTCGAGGTACTCGCGCTGGTCGTCCCGCAGGTGCAAAACGACGCTGGTGCCGACCGACTCGCGTTCGGCCGGTTCGATCGTATAGCCGTCCTCCCCCGTCGAGTCCCAGCGGAAGGCACGCTCGGAGCCGGCTTTGCGGCTCGTCACGGTGACGCGGCCCGCCACCAAGTACGCGCTATAGAACCCGACCCCGAACTGCCCGATGAGCTTCGGCAGGTCCTGCCCCTCGGAAGCGCCCTTCATGCGCTCGAGGAATTCCCGCGACCCCGACCACGCCACGGTGCCCAGGCTGCGCTTGAGCTCCTCCTCGTCCATACCCACCCCGTTGTCCCAAATGGTGAGGGTCCCGGCCGCAGGGTCCGGGATGAGCCGGATTCGGAGCTTTTCGCCGTCTCCGAGGAGCTCGGGTTGCCCGATAGCCAGGAATCGCCGCCGATCGAGGGCGTCCGAAGCGTTCGAGACGAGCTCGCGCAGGAAGATCTCCTTGTTGCTGTACAGCGAGTGAATCACCAGGCGGAGGACCTGGCTGACTTCGGCCTGGAATTCGTGGCGGGTGGACATGTGGCCGGGAAAATTCGCATGGGTCCTCCCCTGTCAAGGCCCTCTGCGAGACCGAAACGACGGGCTGAAGAGTCCTCGCGATCCGGACACGCCGCGGACGCGGGGGAAGCCCCAGGGCGGCGAGCTGCAAGAGCCCTCTCGACGGCGGCTCCGGCAACGGAATTCCCCCATTTTCTGCGGACTCGGCGGGGGGCGGTGGTGCTAAACGTTTGAAGGTGCCCACCTCCGAGCCCGGCCTTCGTCCCCGCTATCGCTATCGACTCGTAAACGTGTTCGCGGAGCGTCCCTTCGCGGGCAAGCCCACGGCCGTCATCACCGACGCACGCGGGCTCGACAGCACCTCGATGCAACTCATCGCGCGCGAGCTCAACGTGCCGCAAACGGCGTTCGTGTTCCCCGCCGAAATTCCGGATGCCCAGGCGCGCGTGCGCATCTTCACTCCGACTGCCGAGCTGCCGAGAGCGGAGCAGCCGACCATCGCCGCCATCTTCGCCCTCGATCAGGAAGAGAAGCTCGAGCGCGCGCATAGCCAGCGACGCGTCGTGGTTCAACAAGCGGACGGCCCCGTGTCCGCCTCGTATTTCGCGCGCGTGATGACGGTCAAGCAACGGCTGCCGGAGTTCGTCGGGACCTACCCGGAGCCCGACGCGGTCGCGGCGATCCTCGGCCTCACGCGTGACGACCTCCTGCCGCTGCCGCTCGAGGCGTTCTCGGCAGGGGTGCCATTCCTGATCGTCCCGGTGCGAGACGCGGCGCGTCTGCGCGGCGCCCACTTCCGCGACTCCATCTGGGAGCGCACGGTCCGCCACTTCGAGGCGCCGCACATCCTCGCCTTCTGCCTGTCACCCGAGCGCCCCAGCTCGCTCGCCCGAGCGCGTGTGTTCACTCCCGCCCTCGGGATTCGCGAGGATCCGGCGACGGAGTCGGCGCACGGCGCCCTGGTCGTCTATGCCCTCCGCCACGGCCTCGTCGACCTGCCCGCGACCGCGGCGGTGACCATCGAGCAGGGCGCGGAGCTCGGGCGTCCGAGCTTCATCCAGGTGGTAGTCGTTCACGACAACGGTACTGTCCGCGAGATCCGCATCGGGGGGCAGTGCCAGTCGGTCGGCGAAGGCACGATCGTCGCGCCGTAACACCGCCGCTCGGAGCGGCGAGTCCCGCGTTCGGTCATCCCGCAAAAATCCGCCGCACGTGGCGCTCGCGGCGCAATCGGCGTTGGCGATTCGAAGGCAACGCGCGATTCGCGTCTTCGTGTTCGAGACATCGAGCCCTACTCGATGCTAATCTCGATCGCGCCGTCTCACTCCTCGCGGGAGCCTGCGCCGCGAGTCCCCTCATACATTCCTAGGAGGACAGATCATGGTCGAAAGCCTTCGTCGGACGATCGCCGCAAGCGTCGTCGGATCTCTACTCGGCGGAATCGCGCTGATCGCTTGCAGCAGCGATACCGGATCGGGCGCGTCCGTGATCATCGCCGAGCCCCAGTGCACGCTCGATCTCGAGTGCCCGGCGGGCTCGCATTGCGGTTCGCAAGGCAAGTGCATTTCCCTGTGCACCCCGGGTGCCGACTGCGGCGAAGGAATGGTGTGCACGGCGCAAGGCCGGTGCGTGCAAAAACCACCGGAGGACACCGTGCCGCCCCCGCCTGCAGCGACCTCCATGCCGCCGCTCGGGGACATCGGCACCTGTCCCTTATACCAACCTGACGCTACCAACTAAGAGGATATTGGATATTTCGGTGTTTGATTGGCAATTAAAAAAAATAAAAGAGATGTAGTGTAATAGAGACTA
>QGUH01000492.1 GCA_003242355.1 Pseudomonadota bacterium | reverse complement strand
CCAAATTCTACACTTCCTTCTCGTTGGCAGCGTGCAGTTGTTAAAAGGAGCAGGCTCCCGGCGCCCCCACGGGGGCCCCCCCCCCCACGATGGCCCGCTCGGCGTCACCGAGCTCGCCGTCCGCGAGCCGCGCGAGGCGCCGCGCCGCTGCTTGCCGCGGCTCCCGCTCGGGCTCGAGGCGCACGATGGTTTCGAGCACGCGGGCGAGCTCCGCTGGCTCCAGCGTGTCCGAAAAGAGCTCCGCCATGCGGCGGGCCGCCTCGAGCGACGCTTCGGGATCCGCCCCGCTCTCGAGCACCTTCGAGAACGCCGTGTGCGCCCGCTTGAGATCGCCCGAACGGACGTACACGTTGCCGACGTCCACGCCGACGCGCGCCCGCACGCCGGGATCGCGGTGGGTCGAAAGCGCGCGCGACAGGAGGCGCGCCGCCTGGTCCGGCTGATTGAGCGCGAGGCTCAGCGCGACGTACCGCCTCCGCAGCGCATCGTCTCCGGGATCGCCCGCGACCACGGGCCCGAGCAGCTCGAGCGCTCCGCTCACGTCGCCGAGCACGTCCTGCCTCAGAATCGCGAGCCGCCGTTGCACCTCCACGCGCCGCGGCCCCCGCACGTGCTTCAGCTCGAAGGTGAGCATGCTCACCGCGCGCTCGAGCTCTCCCGCCGCCTGGAACGCATCGGAGAGCGCCGCCGCCGCGCGCGGCATGAGCTGCTTGTGCTCGAGCATGCCTTCGGCGGCTTTGCGCGCCATCTCGTGCCGCGGCTCGAGCGCGAGCAACCCTTCGACGTGCGTCAGCGCCCGCTCGGGGCTCTGCAGCACCGTGAAGCACAGATCGATGAGCTGCTCGCGGTGCAAGCGCGCCTCTTCGGCAGGCGGCGAGGGCTCGCGCGCGAGCGCTTTCTCCAAGAGATCCACGACGTCCGCATGGCGACCGGCGGCAATCAGCCGTTGCATCACGGCGTCGCGCACGGTCACCTCTTCCGGCACGATGTCGAGGATGCGGCGCCCCGCTTCGATGACGAGGTCGTCGGCGTCGTCGAGCGCGCCCGCGATGCCGAAGGCGCGGCCGAGCAACACGCGCTTCTGCTCGACGTCGGCGACGCGCTCCGCGCTTTCGAGATACAACCGCGCGAGGCGCGCCAGGCGCCCCGTGCCCGTCAGCAGCGACTCGAGCAGCGCGAATGCGCTTTCGTTGTCGGGAGCGACGCCATACGCGCGCTCGGCGTAACCGACGGCGAGATCGACGTCCCCGTACACCGACGAAAAGAACTCCGCCGTCTGTCGGAAGATGAACGACTGCTGCTCGGGCGCGAGGAGCTTGATGCGCTTGTCGTGCGCGATCTGCTCGTACTCCTGCGCGAGCTCCGAGACCTTGCCGTCGCGCGCGGCCGCGCGATGGAGCAGCTCCCAGGTCGCCTCGGCGGGCTCGCCTTTGGCCACCGAGCTCACCAGTGTTTCGAGGACGTCACGAGGGTCTTCCAAGCGCTCTTCGAGCGCTTGAGTGATCTCGGAGAGTTTCGTGGCGAGCGCGCTGGCCGGGCGCCGTCGCACTTCCGCCTTCGGATTGTCCGCTTTGGGACTGATCGAGGACATGCGCGCAACACGCAGGCTATCATCCCTTGGCGAAATCCGGAGATTCTTCCGCCCCTGCTTTTCGCGTGACGTTCGGTGTGCTCCCGCGATGTGTGGCAGTGGGAGGACTCCGCACGACCTGAGCGGATGATCATCCAACCGGCCGCTCGCCGTTGCCGAAGCACTTCACGAAGTCCGCGCAGCGCGCCGAGCGCTGGGCTCGGCGCGCGGGCTCCTTCATCCCTCGGCGAGATACCCGAGGGCGCGCAATCCCGGCAAAAAGAAGTACTCACCGCCCCGCACCCGCACGAACCGCGGCAGCGGGCCCGTTCGCCTCCGAACCGGGGAGCCGGCCTCGGTGAAGGGGCGTCGGATCCCCGGCTCGTCCTCCGCGTCGCTTCCGGCAGCGGATCCCGCTCGCCGCGCAAACCCCCCAGGGACGCGCCGTTCACGAAGCTCTGCCGCACGGTCTCGAACTGCCGGGCGATGTCGGCGTTGAGCGCAATGAACACGAGGCCGCGCTCGACGCCGTCGTCGACGGTGGGATCGGCGGCTCGCGGCCCGTAGAGTCGCCCGCGGCGCACGATTCGGTGTGCCGACGCCGTGGCGAGCGCGTCGCGCGGATTGGCCCGACGCACGTGCGCGCCGAGCGGACACCCGCGCCCTTCGGGGTCCCCATCCCGATAAGTGAACCCGTCGTCCGCAGGCGGGACGTCCGGCGCTCCGTCCGGATAGCGAACAAGCGGCGCCCCGTTCGGCCAGCGCCCCACCCAGCGTGCCGCGACGGCCACCGGGTCCGCGACGCCGGCGTTGCCCCGACGCGCGAGCTTTTCTGCGGTGCTCCAAAACAGGGCCACCCGCTGCTCGAGCTTGCGCAGCACCAGATACGTCCCGTTGTGCCCGAGATCGACGTGACCGCGCGGGGCGAGCGGCGGCGCCTCGCGCGTCGAACGCCGAAACGGCGCGACCGGCGTCGGCGCTCGCTCCCCACTGACGTTCGGGTACCCGAGGAGCACCTCGCCGGGGGGCAGCCTCGACCCGCCCCGCGTGCGCGAAAGGCCCCCACCGAAGCGCGGCTGGGACACGGCGAATCGAAACCCGAAGTGCTCTCGGCGCTCCGGGTCCAGATACGTCGGAAGCTCGAGGCACGACAGCTCGAAGCGCTCGAGCCCTCCGAGGAGCTCTTCCCGCTTTGCCGCGAGGGTCCTCGAGTCCCGTGCGTAGAGGAGCACGAGCGCGTCCACGGGGTGCTCGGGGCCGCCGAACTCCCAGTTTCTGGGATCGTCTTCCCCCAGATCGCCGAGCACGGCCGCGCGCGCCGCCATGCCGGCGCGAAACTCGGGCGCGAACGCCCCGAGCGTCTCCGCAGGAAGCCCTAGTCGCGACAGGCCCGAAAAGCTGAACGCCAGGTTCAACTGAACGGGCTCGAACCGCTCGCGCCGAGCGGCCGAGGTCACCAGGGGCAGCAACCGGCGCAGCCACGCGCGCGCCTCGTCGGACGCGAAGCGCACCAGGAGCAGGCTCGAAACCGGATGAGCTCCCAAACCCGAGGCCACGAGGGCCTGCACGTCCGAACGTTCGACGCGCATGCGTCAGAGGAGCGCCGAGAGCGCGCTCGCCGATGCCGCGTCGAGATCGGAGGCGAGCAGCTCGCGCAGGTGGTGGTTTCGGAGGACGTCGGCCACGGTCAGATCCGGATACGCGCTGTACCAGATCTGCGCGGGAACCTCGAAGGCGCGCGCGAAGCGTCGGAGCCCGTCGATGCCGACCCCGCCCCCGAGCGGCAGGCAGCTCGCGGCGCCGAAACCTTCGGTGTGCCCCCAAATCGCGCGGATCGCGCGCGGCGCGTGCTTCGCGAGCTCGGGGCCGAGCACCTCGAAGCTCCCGTCGTAGGTCATCGTGAACAGCAACCGCTCGCCCGGCAGCAACGTCCACGCGGCACAATGGATCCGGCCGAGGGCCGCGGGCAGAGCGTCGGGACGGCGCGCCCGCACGAGGTCGTGCACGCACGCGAGAGCAAAGTGTACGGCCGAGCGCCGGAGCTTGCCCGGGCGCAGGCGCGCGACGTGAATCAACGCATTCTGCCCGGCCCGATCGCTCGCCGGCGCCGGGCGCGCGGCCGCCGTCTCGTGCTCCCGACGAACCCGATCGCGAAGCGCGAAGAACGGGGCCGCCGCGAGCGTGCTCGCTACCGTGAAGGGGCGTTGCCGCGCAAGACCCCGGAGCGTCACCGCATCCCGCTCGAACGCCGGAAGGCGGAAAATTTCGACGCCGAGCTCGCGTTCCTCGGCGAGCCGCGCCCGGAGCCACTCGGCGAGTGCGAGCGGGCTCTTGCCCGCGAGCCGTCCCGCCGCCTGCTCGGCGTCCAACAAGCCCTGCACTGCCGCGTCGAGGCGCGCGTCGTTCTCGATGATCGCGCGCGTGAGCCCGTCGTGCCCCGAACAGGTGGCTTCGAGCCGCAGCCCGCGCTCGACGAGCCACGCGTCGAGATCGGCGGGGGTGCTCGGCAACGAGCCCTCGCCGTGCGCGGCGAGGGGGGGCAACGGCTCCCCCCCCCCCTCCACCAGCTCGCGCCGGTGCTCGCGCGCCCGCCCGCCCAACCCCGCCCCGCGCCCC
>QGUH01000491.1 GCA_003242355.1 Pseudomonadota bacterium | reverse complement strand
TGCTCTCCCTCGGCAAAGAAGCCGTAAAGAGCCGTCTGCACCGGGCTCGGCGAGCGCTGCGCCAGCGCCTGGCTCCGCTCTTCGAGGAGCCGCCGCCGCGCCCGACCTGCCCCGACGTCTTCGAGCTGCTCTCGCGCCACCTCGAAGGCGAGATCACGCGAGAGGCCTGCGCGACGATGGAAGCCCACGTCGCAGCGTGTCCTCATTGCGCGGCACGGTGCACCTCCCTCCGCGCCGTGCTCGCCGCCTGCACGCGAGCCGCCGAGCCGGAGCTGGACCCCCAGCTTCGGGCCGAGCTCGTCGCGAGCATGCGGCGCGCGCTCTCCGCCCCCGCTCCCGGAACGCAGGAGTAGGGGGCGGCTGCCCCGAACCCTTTTTCGACGGCGCGGCTCTCACGGGGAGGAGCCCGATGTCCGCCGAACCCATCACGGCGAAACGGCGCCGCCGCCACCCGATGACGCTCGGGCTGGTCGGCGCCTTTCGTGCGTGCGGCGCGAATCCTTTTTGCACGCGGTGGCTCCAACGAAAGAAGGATCGCCATGAAACTCCGACAACTCTTCGACCCCGAGACATCCACCTACACGTACCTGCTCGTCGACGAGCGCACGGGCCGGGCCGCGCTCGTCGATCCCGTCCGCGAGCAGCTCGATCGCGATCTCGCGCTCGTCCGTGAGCTCGGGGTCGACCTCGCGTACGTCCTCGAGACCCACGTTCACGCGGACCACGTGACCGCGGCCGGGCCGATCGCGGATCGCACCGGTGCCGAAACCGTAGCGTCGGCGAAGGGCGCCGCCTGTGCGATGCGCCACGTGCGCCAGGGAGACGTCCTCCCCCTGGGCGATCTCGAGCTCCGAGTCCTCGAGACGCCCGGACACACCCAAGACAGCCTGAGCTTCTTCGTGCCCGGGCACGTCTTCACGGGTGACGCGCTGTTCGTGCGTGGCACGGGCCGCACCGATTTCCAGAACGGCGACGCGGGCGCGCTCTACGACTCGATCACCGAGCGCCTGTTCACGCTGCCCGACGAGACGATCGTGTGGCCCGGTCACGACTATCGCGGACACACCGCGAGCACGATCGGAGAAGAGAAGCGATACAACCCGCGCGTCGCGGGCCGCTCGCGCGACGAGTTCATCGCCCTCATGGCCACGCTCGACCTCCCGCCTCCGAAGCGCATTGCCGTCGCCGTCCCGAGAAATCTCGAGTGCGGGCGCGACGCGCACGCCCCCTGAGGAGAATCCGGGCCGACCCGACATGGAGCTCGCGCTCGCCCTCACGGCGCTGATCGAACTCGCGCAAGGGGCCCTTCGGCGGGGGGGTTCGACCCTCGCAGTGCCGGTGCTCGAATACGCGCTCGGGTTCGAGCCGAAAGCGGTCATCGCAACGTCGCTCATCGTCGTCTCGGTGACGAGCGCGGTGGCCGCCGTGCCGCTCGCGCGCAGCAGGCTCCTAAGCGTACGCACCGGGCTCGGCTTCGGAGCTTCCGGAATGATCGGCGCCTTCGCGGGCGGCGCCTTCGCGCGCTTCGTCCCCGGGACGCTGTCGTCCACTCGTGCATCCACGCGGCATGCCCACGAGCGCGCCTTGACGAGCCGAGCGCGGTGGCTCACCCTTCTGGCTCATGACTCATCGGCACATGCATACGGACGTCGGCATGGTCGTCATTTCGACGACGGTGCAGCGGCTCGGTGTGTGTGGATGAGTCTCGACGCGCTCCGGGTCGCCGCAGGCGGCTCGGAAGTGCATCTCGGCACGGCAGGACGTCGGCGGCGACCTCGAGCGAGAGAGGTGCCGAATGTCGACGTTTCAACCCAATGACGAAGCTCCATCACCGCGAAGTGAGCGGCCGATTGCCGTGCAGCTCGATCTCGCCGGGTTCCTCGCCCGTGCCGCTCCCTATCTTCTCGAATCCGAGCTCGAGAATCAGCTCCTCTTGAGCCTCGCCTACTCCCTGGCGAATCCGGAGGCGCCCCGCTCCGAGCAGCTGCTCGTCGCGAGCGCCGGGCAGCCCGTTGGCGCGGCGCTCTACGTGCCTCCGCAGCCGCTCCAGGTTACGCGCCTCGACGCGCGCGCCGCGGAAGCCGTTGCGTGCGCCTTCGCGCGCGCCGAGCCGCGCATTTCCGTGACGATGGGACCCGACGCCGCGAGCGAGCTGGTGGCGCGGGCGCTCGCGCTGCATGCCGGAGCCGCGGTCGAGCAGACCGGACGTCAGATCCTGCTCGGCCTCACCGAAGTCGCCCACGTCCCCGAACCGCCGGGAACGATCCGCCCTGCGGAAGAAGCCGATTTCGAGCTCTGCACGCGCTGGTATCGCGAGTTCGAGGTCGAGGCGCGCCCCCCTTACGTCGGCGATCCGGCGCAAGCGGTCCGTTGGGCCCTCGAGGCTCGGACGCTGTACCTCTGGGATCACGGCGGCCCGGTGGCGCTGGCGCGACTCGGCTCGCCGACGCCGACCGGTAATCGCATCGGCCCGGTCTACACGGCCCCCGATCGGCGCGGACGCGGGTACGCGACTGCTCTCGTTGCACGGCTCAGTCGCCAGGCGCTCGCCTCGGGCAAGCGCTTCGTGTGTCTGTTCGTCGACGAGAACAATCCGCTCGCTCGACGCGTGTACACGCGCATCGGCTATCGAACGGTCACCGGATTCGGGATCTGGAGGCTCCAGTCACCCCGTTGACGCGCGAACGGCCAGAAGGAGCTTCGGAGCCTCGCCGAATCCACGTCGGCGGGCACCTTCGGGACGAACGTCACGACCAGGTGACTTCGGGATCGCGGGAGCGCGGCGTTTCGTGAGCGCCTGGGCCGCCGGCGCCGGGTGGAACCCGGCGCCGGCGGAGCACGTGCACGCCGTGCGCGAGCGCGCTCGCGAGGGACGCCCCGACGAACCCGACGAGCGCCTGCGGCTCGGAGCGGGCGAGCGTGTACGCCACGATGAGCGCCGAGAGCGTGGCGCTCACGACACCGAACAGGGCGATGCCGCTGCGTCGCCGCCGGGCGACCAACGCGAACCCGTTGATGAACGCGAACAGAACCAAGAACGAGAGGCTCGCGGCTTGCACGAGCGGCTCGAGCGTCGCCGACGACGCAAGCACCACCGTGAAAACCGCGAGCACCGCGATCGCCACGTGCGGGCAGTCCCGCGCGTTCGGGCGCCCGAGCACACGCGGCAAGAGCCCCGTCTCCGACGCGGAGCGGGCGAAGCGAGCCACGGAGAACAGGCTCGCGTTGATCGCGGACACGGCGGAAGCACACGCCGCCACCGTCACGACCACGAGCCCGAACGCACCGCCAGCGGCCTCGCCCGCCACGGCGAGCGCGTTCTCCTTCTGCTCGACGAGCGTGGACGCCCCAACGAGCGAGGCGGCGCCGACCGTGACCAGCGAATAGGCGAGCGCGACCGCGATGATCGCAGCGGGAAGCGCGCGGCGCAGCACACGCCGCGGGCAGCGCAGCTCGCGCACGTCGTAGACCAGCATCTCGAACCCCTCGAAGGCGATGAACGTCCCTGCCGTGCCGATGAGCACACCCGCGAGGCTCGGTCCCGGCACGTTGGCCACGAGGTTGTCTGGGTTCCAGCGCAGAAAGCCGACCACTGCGAGCGACGCGAGCACGAGGAGCTCGACCACCACGGCCGTGATTTGGACCCCGGCCGGCTCGCGTATTCCGAACAAGTTCACGATGGCAATGAGCCCGACCGCGAGCGTCACGACCACCGCAATCGTTTGGGGATCGAAGCCGAGCGCACGCCCGAGGTACTGGCCGAGCGTGAATGCGTAAACGGCCATCGCGAGCACGTAAACGAAGAGCAGCCACCACGAGAGCACGCCCGCCGCGGTCGGATGACCGCGATGCACGAGCAACGCGACGGGCAGACCGTCTCGGCGGGAGCCAGTCTCGCTCGTCGTCGAGGCGAGCGCGAGGTAGCTGTGCACCGTCGCCAGAGCGATCACGCTCCCGAGCGCGAGGCTCAGCCACGCGAGCGGGCCCGCGACGCCGAGGATGAACCCGGCCAACGTGTAGATCCCGCCGCCAATCATGCCGCCCACGGCCATGGCCCAGGCGGCGATGCCGTTCATCTTGTGATCGCCGACGCTCACGGAACGGCTCTTCCGGAGCTCGCCATCCAGAGCCTGTCTTTATAACAAATTGAACCCGGCCCCGAAAAGGAAAAGGTGAAAGATAGGGGG
>QGUH01000490.1 GCA_003242355.1 Pseudomonadota bacterium | reverse complement strand
CCGACGCCCATTCGTCGACGTCCACGCCGATGCACATTCCCGCGACGCCGCGTTCGAGCGCCGTGTGGAGCTCGCCCGGCTCGAACGGCCGCGCCTGGAGGCTCGCTGCATCGCGCGGATCGGGACCGGACGCCGCTTCCAGGAACAAGGCGAGGTCGGTGCTGCTCGCCGCGAGCGGACCGATGTGCAGCATCGACGCGGCGGACGCGATGCCCACGCCCTCGAGAGGAATGCGCCCGTAGGTGGGCTTGATCCCGAAAACGCCGGTGTATGCTGCCGGAATCCGGATCGAGCCGCCCGCGTCGGAACCGACGGAAATCGGCGTGAGCCCGACCGCGACGGCGACGGCCGAGCCCGTCGAGCTGCCGCCCGCGAGTCGCGTCGGATCGTGCGGGTTTTTGGGCATGCGCCGGTGCGGGTTCACGCCGAGCGGCGAGAGCCCGAGCTCCGTCATCGGCGTGTGTCCGACGATGATCGCGCCGGCCTCTCGCAAGCGCGCGACCACGGGCGCGTCCCGGCCGCAGGGGGGAATGCCGGAGTAGCCGGTGCCCATGCGCGTCGGAAAGCCGCACAGATCGATTTCTTCCTTGACGCCCACCGGAATGCCATCGAGTGGCCCGAGCGGAGCTCCGCGCGCGTACCGCTCCGTGCTCGCGCGCGCGGCCTCGAGCGCGCGCTCGTCGTCGTAACCGCAGAAGGGTCCGAGCGTCGGCACCCGACTCGCGAGATCCCGTGCGGCCTCGAGCACGCGCGCGATAACGCGCTCTGGCGTGGTTTTCCGCGCGCGGTATGCTGCTCCGAGATCGAGCACGGAGCGCGGCACGCGCTCACCCTTCGGCGCTCCGCGCCCGGCGGAGGGGTGTCGCACGGGATCTCGGGCAACCACTGGTGTGTAGCTGAACGGAAGCGGCCCTCGGAGCTCGTGGGGAAGCCTGCGCAACGCGTCGATTCCGAGCTCCGCGCGCAGAACGCTCGCGAGCATCCCTCGTGCTGGCGTTCTGCGCACCGCGGTGACGAGGGCCTCCAATGTACGCCCCGAAAGGCGGCCCACGGGCAGCGTCGGCATGATTCGGGCGGGGTGTATCACAATCCTCGCGTCGAGCCCGTGTTCGGAGTTCCACGCGACGCGCGTCGTTTGTTTCGAAAACCTTGCGAGGTCGCGCGGCCGGAGCGGCTTCTCATTCCCGGTCCAGGCTGCTATTTGCGACGGCTGTGACTTCGGCAAAGTACAACATCCCGGCGCCCGAGCTCGCCATGGACGTGAAAGCGCTGCGCGAGAGTTTCGTGCAGCACGTTCAGCACACGCAGGGCAAGCATCCGAGCGCGGCGACGCGGCTCGATCACTTCATGAGCGCCGCGCGCACCGCACGCGACCGCATGTTCGACCGCTGGACGCGCACGTGGCACCGCCGCGAGCTCCAGCAGCCGAAGGTGGTCTACTACTTGTCGCTCGAGTACCTACTCGGTCGGCTGCTCGAGGACGGCCTCATCAACCTCGGCATTTACGACGACATGCGCGAGGCGCTCTCGGGCCTCGGCATCGATTTCGACCAGGTCGCCGATCAGGAGCACGACGCAGGCCTCGGCAACGGCGGGCTCGGCCGCCTCGCCGCCTGCTTCCTCGACTCGATGGCGACGCTCGGCATCGCGGGCATGGGGTACGGGCTCAGGTACGACTACGGCATCTTCCGCCAGGACATCGTGGGCGGGCAGCAGACCGAAGCGCCCGATCCCTGGCTGCAATACGGTAACCCCTGGGAGATCGCGCGGCCCGAGCGCGTGTACAAGGTGCGCTTCGGCGGGCGCGTCATTCAGTACACGGGCAGCGCCGGTCGCATCACGCACGAGTGGATCGATACGCACGACGTGTTGGCGATGGCTTACGACGTGCCGGTCCCGGGTTACCGCAACCAGGTCGTCAACACGCTCCGTCTCTGGTCGGCCAAGGCGACGCGCGACTTCGACATCTCGTACTTCAACCGCGGCGACTACATCCGGGCGGTCGAGGAAAAGCTCAGCACGGAGAACATCTCGCGCGTGCTCTACCCGAACGATCAGCAACCCGCGGGCAAGGAGCTGCGCCTCAAGCAGGAATACTTCCTCGTCTCGGCGACGCTGCAGGACGTCATTTCACGGCACCTGCGCTACTACCCGGACCTGTACAACCTGCACGAGCAGGCCATCTTCCAGATGAACGATACGCACCCGGCGCTCGCCGTCGCCGAGCTGATGCGGCTGCTCGTGGACGTGCACGGGATGCCGTGGGACCCGGCCTGGGCCCTGACGCGCCGGTGCCTGGCGTACACGAATCACACGATTTTGCCCGAGGCGCTCGAGCGCTGGCCCGTGTGGCTGATGGAGCGGGTGCTTCCGCGCCATCTGCAGCTCATCCACGAGATCAACCACAACTTCCTCTCGGAAGTGCGCCGCCGGTTCCCGGCAGACGACGAGCGGGTGCGACGGTTGTCGTTGATCGAGGAAGGGCCCGAGCGCCAGGTGCGCATGGCCAACCTCGCCGTCGTCGGCGCAAGCTACGTGAACGGCGTTTCCGCGCTCCACTCGCACCTGCTCAAGGAGCGGCTCTTCCGCGACTTCTACGAGCTCGAGCCGCAGAAGTTCTTGAACCAGACGAACGGCGTCACGCCGCGGCGCTGGCTGCTCAAGTGCAACCCGGGCCTCGCCAACCTCATCAGCTCGCGCATCGGCACGGGGTGGATCACCGACCTCGATCAGCTCGAGCGGCTGGTCCCGTTCGCGTCGGATCCGGACTTCCAGGCCGCCTTCAACAAGGTCAAGTACGACAACAAGGAGCGCCTGGCGCGCCTGCTCAAGCAGCGGTACGGCATCGAGCTCGATCCGACCCACGTGATCGACTCGCACGTCAAGCGCTTTCACGAGTACAAGCGGCAGCTGCTCAACATCCTGCACGTCGTGGCGCTCTATCTTTCGTACCGGCAGAAGCCACCGCACGATCCGTTGCCGCGCACGTTCGTGTTCAGCGGCAAGGCGGCGCCCGGCTACGACATGGCCAAGCGCATCATCCACCTGATCAATTCGGTGGCGCAGGTCGTGAACGCCGATGCGCACGTCCGGCAGTTCTTGCGCGTCGTGTTCGTCCCGAACTACGGCGTGACGCTCGCCGAGCACATCATCCCGGCCAGCGACGTGTCCGAGCAGATTTCGACCGCGGGCATGGAGGCGTCCGGCACGGGCAACATGAAGTTCGCTCTGAACGGCGCGCTGACGATCGGCACCCTCGACGGCGCGAACATCGAGATTTGCGAGGCCGTGGGCGAAGAGAACATGTTCCTCTTCGGGCTGACGGCGGATCAGGTGATCCAGGCGCGGGAGAGCGGGTACGACCCGCGGCAGGTCTACTACGCCGAACCGCTCTTGCGCTCGGCGCTCGACGCGGTGGCGTCCGGAATGTTCTCGCCGGAGGAGCCGGGGCGCTTCCGGCCCATCGTCGACTCCTTGCTCTACGGCGGCGACACGTACATGGTGCTCGCGGACTTCCTGAGCTACCTGCACTGCCACCGCAGCATCGAGCAGGCGTACCAGGATCGCGCCGGCTGGACGCGCCGAGCCATCCTCAACGTGGCGCACATGGGCCGGTTCTCGAGCGATCGGACCATCCTCGGCTACGCGCGCGACATTTGGGGCGTGTACGTGCCGCCCACGGCCGCGAAGGAGGGCCTGCACGTCGTTCCAGCGCCCGCATCCACCCGGGTGACGAGCGGATGAAGGCCCGAGAGTCCTTGCTCCGCCCTGCTCCCGGTGGGAGGATGTGCGCATTGTATCCGGGCCCCGGAGCGGGCCCCACGGAGACGAAGGAATGGCATCGCAGCTCGAAGCTTTGAAAAAGCTGACCACGGTGGTCGCCGACACGGGAGATATCGCGGCCATCGCCCGCTACGTTCCGCAGGACGCGACCACGAACCCCTCGCTGCTGCTCAAGGCCGCGCAGCTTCCCCAGTACCGGTCGCTCGTCGAAGAGGCGGTTCGGTTCGCCTGCGCGGAATCTTCGGACTCCGAAACGCGCACCGAGCGCTTCATGGACAAGCTCGCCGTGAACTTCGGCTGCGAGATCCTGAAGATCATCCCCGGCCGTGTCTCTACCGAGGTCGACGCCAGCTACAGCTTCGACGTCGAGGGCACGATCGACAAGGCGCGGCGGCTCATCGAGCT
>QGUH01000489.1 GCA_003242355.1 Pseudomonadota bacterium | reverse complement strand
CGGAGCAGGACGAGGCCCGGATGCGGCGCGGACACCCGAGGCAGGTCGCGCGCGCTTTCGTCGATCCAGCGGCCGCCGTGGGTGAGCACCGCGGTCACGACGAAGTCGCGCTCGCGCAGGCGCGCCGCAGCCGCGCGCAGCCAGGCGAGCAAGTCCACCGATTGATCGCCGTCGGCGATTTCGAAGTAGAGGGCGTGCCCGAGCTCGAAGCACACCGCCCCGGCCCCGAGCGGTGACGCCTGCGCGTGCTCCAGGATCGCTTCGCGGAAGGCCGTGAACCGCTTCACGAACTCTTCGCGCTCGAGCGCATACTCCTCGTCTTCGATGTGGTGATAGGCGAACAAGAGCCCGAACGCGTTCTCGTCGATACACGTCCCAGTCGTCATGTCATCCGATCCCCGTGATCGTCGTGCGCTTCGCGGACCGGCCACGAAGGGCGCGCCTCCAGACTGGGCCGTCCGGCGCGGTGCCGGAGCGCGTTGATCGCTCGAAAAACGGCCGGGCGCGCGATGAGCCAGCGCTCGAAGCGACGCTTTCCCGGAAAGTCCAGGAGGAACACGCCCACCAGGATGGTGAGCAGTCCCTGACCGGGCAAGACCAGAAACAAGATTCCGAGCAGGACGAGAATCGCGCCCAACAGGTTTTTCAGCACGCGCAGCAGGATTCGCCACGGTGGCAGGCGTGGCTCCGGCATGCCGAGCACGGCGCGCTCGTGGTGCGTGAAATAGTCCGCAGGCAAGCGCGTGAGAAAGTACGGAACGCCGACCACGCTGCCGACGAAGGTCACGACGCTGAAGAGGGCGAGCCCCACGAGCACCTTCGGTTCGAGCAGTGGCTCGAGCAGCGCGCTCGCCCAATCGGGCAACCACCGAGCGAGCCAGTCGGGCACGCGTCAGCCCGTACGCCGATGCGCGGCGGCGATGCTGGCGAGCGCCGCGCGCGCCTTGTTGCGCGTCTCCTGCGCCTCGAGCTCCGGCACGCTGTCGGCGACGATGCCCGCACCGGCCGTGACCTCGAAGCGGTCGCCCGCCATCACCACCGTGCGAATGCCGATCGCGAGATCGAGATCCGTGCCGCGCGTCACGTACCCGAGCGCGCCGCCGTACACGCCGCGCGGCCGCCGCTCGAGCTCCCGGATGATCTGCATCGCGCGGACCTTCGGCGCGCCGGTGAGCGTGCCGGCCGGAAACGTCGCGCGAATCACGTCCCAGGGCCCGAGGGAGGGCTCGAGCTCCCCCGTCACTTCGCTCACGATGTGCATCACGTGACTGTACCGCTCCACGATCATCCGTTCCGGAACGCGCACCGTCCCGGTCCTGGCGACGCGCCCGACGTCGTTGCGGGCGAGATCGATGAGCATGACGTGCTCGGCGCGCTCCTTCGGATCGGCGAGCATCTCCTCGGCGAGCTCGCGATCCCGCTCGGGCGTCGCACCGCGCTTGCGAGTGCCGGCGATGGGTCGCAGCACGATGCGCCCCTCCTGAACGCGCACGAGCGTCTCCGGGCTCGCCCCGGCGATCGCGACGCGCGGCACGCCCTCGCTCGCGGGCAGCTCGAACAGGTACATGTACGGCGCCGGCGAGAGCACCCGGAGCGCACGGTACACGTCGAAGGGGTCGGCCGCGCCCACGGGCGTCGAGAACGTGCGGGCGGGAACGATCTGGAATGCGTCGCCCGCGCGGATGTACTCCTTCGCGCGCTCGACGACTCGGCAGTACTCCGCGTCACTGACGTTCACGTCGACTTCGCCGGGCAGCGCGCCCGGATCGGGGGGCGCAAACGCGGGCAGCGCCGAAGCGCGCAAGACGTCGTGCTCCGCGCGTTCGAGGTCCGCCGGATCGTGGGCGGCAATCGTCGCCGTGTGGTTGACGTTGTCGAACACGATCACCGTGGTGTCCGAAACGAGCCGTGCGATCGGGCGCTGCTCCTGCTCGAGCTCCGGCCACGGGTCGACCTTGGTCGCGTAGTGCACGACGTCGTACGCGATGAGCCCCACGTGCGCGCGCGCGAAGCGCGCCGCGACGTCCGCGCCCGGCTCCTCGCCGCTCGGAGCGAGCTCGGCGAGGCGCGCGAACGGATCGCGGCCCGGCTCGGGGCGGAGAACGATTTCGGTGCGCGGGCGATAGCCGAGGATCGAATAGCGCCCCCAACGCTCACCGGGGACCACGCTTTCGAGCAGGAACGACCCACGCTCCGCCTGCTCGCGCAAGACGCGATAGACGCCGACCGGCGTCACGCCGTCCACGACCAAGGTCCTCGTATACAGCGGTGCCATCTCGGCCGCAGAGCCTAACGCCTCGCGCCGGAAATGCACTCCGATTTCTCCGTCCGCCGCAGCCGTTCGTCGGTCGCGACGATCGCCCGGAGCAACCGCCGAACCGCGAACGACGGCCGCGAGCCTTTGCGCTCGGTCGCGCTTCGGGCCGGGCGGCCCCGGCGAGCTCGGGGTTCTAAAGCTCGCGCTCGTACAGGCGGAAGCGCTTGTAGACCTTGCCGCCCATGAACTTGATCGCGACGTTCACGGGGCCGTTGTCCTCGAGCGTCCACGAGAGCTCGCCCCACTCGATACCGGTGCGACGCCCCGCCTCGTTCATCTTCACGTAGAGGAAGGTGCTGAGCGCCGCGTACTTGCGCACGTTCCGGTACTTCTTGCGGATGCCCAGCATCAACAGGCGCGCCGTCTTCGGGCCGCGCACCTTGAGGCGATAGAGGAGCTTGGGCAACCCGAAGGGCAGGAGCTTGCCTCCGAAGTCGCGGATGAGCTCGTTCACGTTGGGCAACGCGAGCGCGATCGCCGCGGGCTCTCCGTCGATCTCGGCGATGTACGTGAGCTCCGGAATCACGACGAGCCGAAGCTCGTCCGCCAACCGCGCTGCTTGCCGGTGCGACGGCGTGACGTGGCCCCAGTTGTCCGACCAGGCGTCGTCGAACACGTCGAGGATCGTGCGGACGTCCTCGTCGAAGCGCTTCATGTCGATGTGGCGCGCCCGCACCTCGGGCATCGCCGCGATCTCGTCGTGCGCCTTGCGCGCGCGCGCGGGAACGTCGCCGACCGTGTACCGCCACGCGTACAGGTCCTTGGCCTTCGCGAACCCCGCGCGCTCGATGAGCCCGCCCTGGTAGGGTCGGTGGTGCGGCGTCATCAGCATGGGGGGCGTGTCGAAGCCCTCCACGAGGCAGCCGACCTCGTCGTACATGTTGAGCGAGAGGGGTCCTCGGATCCGCTTCATCCCGCGCTGGCCGACCCATTCCGAGGCCGCGTCGAGCAGGGCGCGCGCCACGTCCTCGTCCTCGACCGTGTCGAGGAAACCGAAGAAGCCGGTCTTGTCCCCGTAGCGGACGAGGTGCGAGCGATCGATCTGCGCGGTGCACCGCCCGACGCACGTTCCGTTGCGGTGCGCGGTGAACACCACGCCGTCGGCGTGCTCGAAGAACGGATTGCTCGGGCTGAGCCGGCGCTTCAGATCGAGATCGAGCGGCCGAACGTAGTTCGGGTCGCCACGGTAGATCCGATCGACGACGCCGAGGAAGTCGTCGAGACGTCCGCCGATCGGGATCTTCCGAATCTCGACGCCGACCGCTCGGCGCGCGGGGCGCTCGAGTACGGAAACGCTGCCGTCCGTCACGGGATCACGCCGTATTTCTTGCCGACGGTGCGGAACGCCTCGAGCCCGCGGTCGAGGTGCTCACGCTCGTGCGTGGCCATGTAGCTCGTGCGCAGCATCGCGGACTTGGGAGGCACGCCCGGCGAGATGAACGGGTTGGTGTAGATCCCGTGATCCTCGAGCAGATCCCGCCACATCATGATCGTGCGCAGGTCCTGCCGGATGTAGATGGGGATCACCGCCGTTTGCGTGTGCCCGAGCTCGAAGCCCATCTTGCGCAGCTCGTCGCGCATGTACGTGAAGTTCTGGTGCAGCCTCTCGATGCGCCACGGCTCTTGCTGCATCACCTCGAACGCGGCCATCGCCGCGGCGATGCACGGCGGAGCAGCCGCGGCCGCGAACATGAAGCTCGGCGCGAAGTGGCGGATGTAGTCGAGCACCTTGCGGTCGCCGACGAGCCAGCCGCCGATGCTGGCGAGCGACTTCGAGAACGTGCCGCCGATGGGGTGAGCCTGATGGGCGACGCCGACGGGAGGCGCCGTGCCGCGCCCGCCGGGAGAGGAGGGGGCGAGCGGGTGGGGGTT